>WQVC01000005.1 GCA_009781765.1 Defluviitaleaceae bacterium
ATTGAGTGGGGGCGGTTCAGACCACATGAACACCCCTTCTTTCCGGCCGGGACGGCAGTAGCCTTTATGCCGAGGCACGGAAGGACTTTACGACACCTTGAGCTTATCGGGCAAATATGGTACGAGGGCAACATTTCATCTTTGGGAGTAGAAAGGTTCGGTTATGAAATCCGGCTGCCGGAGGTAATGTTTGGCACAGACCAGAACGTTCGGATACATCCTCCCCGTTTTTATGAAAGCATACGTGTAGGCATTTTGCTTCCCGTACCCGAGATTGACGACCGAGAATATCCGATTTTACCGACGCACTTACGGTTTGAAATCGGAAGTAAGGTTTATATTCATAACGGGGTGCAAAAGCAGCTTAACACTGCTCCGTTTATCAACGAGGAGACAGGGCATGTTATGCTTCCGGTGCTTGTTATAACAGAAGCACTGGGCTATTTTCACGATGTAGTCCACGTATTCGACAATCAATATTTTGCACTGGTGCTGAACCGAACAGGCGATAGTGAATTTTATATACGGGATATTGACGAGCCGAGGAGGGGTATTAACAATATAGTGACTGTAAACGGTTGCCTGTTTGCCGCTCTGCAGGGTGTCGCGTTAATCAGCTCTCAACATGAATACATCCGCCGCGACGGCAATTTTATTGATGTATGGGCTTCGCGGGAGGATGCCGCTGTTTGGCTTGAAGCTCAAAATTAGCCTCAGCACCACGACTCATACGCCTCGACATCACCCCGACCGGATTATCGCGAACGTACTTGAGAAGCCCGTTCAGGCTTAGTCGGAAAACGCGCTGAAACCCGCGATTTCCCGACTCGCCTTCGCGGTTCTCAAGGGCGTTCGCTATATATAATTCAGTCGGGGTGATTTTTTATACATTTTAATTCACCTTCTCATGCGGAATTGCTCTGTTGTACAGAGGGCGGGCATTATATTTTAACCCCGATTAAAGTCAAAACAAGGGACGGGGGCAGTTTATGCGGGGAAAGTTAAGGATATCGGTTTCGTTGCTTGCGGTTGCGCTGTGCGTAGTTTTCGGCGCAATGTTGACGGGGTGTTACGACTCAGCATACACCCCTGAAGAGGAGGACGATGAACAAGTAATTTATGAACCTGTGCATTATGAGCCTTATGAAGATGTTTGCGAGAAACAAAAACCCGAACCCACGCCTTCGCCGCCCACCGAGCCATCGTTTGAAGTTGTGTATGAAATTAAAGTCGAATCACGCACCCCGGGTAACCCGCCGGGAAGGTTTGTATTTTCTAACGAGCCGGTAGCAGCGGAAGAAGCCGGAAGCACTCACTTTAGGCGGTACACTAAGCACTACTTTCCCGCAGGTACAGTCTTTGCATTTATATCCGACAGCGATGATACTTTGCGAGAGGTGTACTTTTCTACGCACGTGCATTGCTCCGGGATTAACGTTCCTGTATCTTTGGTGATGTATGGTTACGAATTTCATTTGACGGAAGTGATGATGGGCTTTACTGCTGATATTCGTGTAATCGCTTCTTCGTATGAGAGCATTCATATAGGCGTTTATCATCCGCCGTGGGAATATTTATTTCCGCCCCGCGACGAGGCAATTCCTCCAACGTATTTGCGATTCGAGCTTAACAGTATAACCTATACGCTCAACGAAGAACCTCGCGAACTTGTCACTGCCCCCTTTATTGACGACGACACCGGTTTGATAATGTTGCCGGCGCAGGCTTTAGCGGACGCATTCGGATATTTCGTTGAGGTTTTGGAGTTTGGATTCAGGAAGCCTGTAGCAGTCTTTTATTGTGAACCGAGAGGCGGGACATTCCTGATGGATTTAAATTTGATTGACGGCAGAACCGACCCGATTACATTGGTACGTAACCCGGATGTTTCCCTTATAGGGGAATGCCTTTTCGTTTCGGTTTTTGCCCTGAGGGGAACGACTGCACACAACAGAACTATGTTCGGTTATGTTCGCTTCATAGGTGACGGTATTTATGTATGGGAATCGGAGGACGCCGCGCGGGAGTGGCAACGCCTGATGAATTAGAGCATTGCTTTATGCGACAACACAACTCATGCACCACAACATCACCCCGACCGGATTATCGCGAACGTACTTAAGAAGCCCGTTCAGGCTTAGTCGGAAAACGCGCTGAAACCCGCGATTTCCCGACTCGCCTTCACGGTTCTCAAGGGCGTTCGCTATATATAATTCAGTCGGGGTGATTTTTTATTCTGAGATTTATTGAAGCCCTGCGATGATGCTCAAGCTGCGAATGCACGGGATTCCCTCGGCGCGAAACGCGGGTGTACGTTCCGTCGGGGGCGGCGAGGCGGCGTTTTACGTTGTCGGAGAGCGACATTTCGACGGATGAAATTATTTCTTCCCTGAGGGTTTCGTCTTCAACGGGGAACATTATTTCAACGCGGCGATTTAAATTTCGCTCCATTAAGTCCGCACTGGAGAGGTATACGGCTTTTTTGCCGCCGTTTTCGAAAATATAAACGCGGCTGTGTTCGAGATGCCGGTCGATTATGCTCGACACGAAAATATTTTCGCTTACGCCGGGTATGCCGGGCTTGAGGCAGCAAATTCCGCGCACGAGAAGGCGAATTTTTACGCCCGCTTCGGATGCGCGATACAGGTGACGAATCATTTCGATGTCGGTGAGGGAGTTCATTTTTGCCGTAATTGCGGAGGGCTTTCCCTTGGCGGCATTTTTGATTTCGTTTTCGATGAGGCGGGTTATTTCCGGGCGGAGCGTTGCCGGCGCAACAAAAAATTTTTCCCATTCGGTTATTTTTGAATAGCCGGTGAGCAGGTTGAATAATTGGGTGGTGTCTTGGCCGAAACTGTCGCGGCAAGTGAACAGCCCGAAATCGGTGTAAATTTTCGCGGTTGATTCGTTGTAATTGCCGGTGCTGAGATGCATGTAGCGACGAATTGCGTCATCTTCCTGCCGCACAACGAGGCAAACTTTGCAGTGCGTTTTAAGTCCGGACAGTCCGTAAATCACATGAATGCCCGATTTTTCCATCAATTTCGCCCAGTGAATGTTGTTTTCTTCGTCGAAGCGGGCTTTCAGCTCAACCAAAACGCTGACTTGTTTGCCGTTTTCCGCCGCTTTAATCAGCGCGTGAATTACCGGCGATTTTCCGCTTACGCGGTACAGCGTTTGCTTGATTGCCAAAACGTGCGGGTCGGCGGCGGCTTCCTGTACAAAGCGAATAACGGGGCTGAACGACATGTACGGGTGATGCACGAGAATATCTTTTTCGCGAATGACTTCGAACATGCTCTCGACGCCTTCGAACGCGGCGACGGGCTTGGGCTTAACGGGCGCGTGCCGCAGATGCGCAAATTCCGGCGCGATTGCAAAGCCGAACCACGCCGATAAATCCGGTGCGCCGTTAATTATAAATGAATGTTCGTCGGAAAGTTCGAGGGCGTTTTCGAGAAGCAACGTTGCATTCTTGCTTAATTTTTGCGATTTTTCGATACGAACGGGTTCGCCCCAACGTCGCCCGCGAAGAGAACGCGCCATTTCGTCAAGCAAATCTTCGATGTCTTCGTCGGAGATATCAATATCTGCGTTTCGCGTAACGCGAACAAGGGACGTACGCAAAACCGTATGCCCGTGAAAAAGTTTATTTATGTGCGCGATAATTATATTTTCGAGCAGGATGTACGAGAATTCTCCGGGTAATTTTACTATGCGCGGAACAACCGTAGGCACTTGCACAAATGCGTATTTCGCGCCGGCGAGTTCGGCGAAAATATTTACGGTACGGCTGTTTATTGCCGGAAACGGACGCCCCCGGTCGATTGCCATCGGCGTAAGAACCTGATAAATCACGTCGTTGAAGTAGTCGTCGCTGAATTTTTTTTGCTCGTCGTTGAGAGCGTCGTAAGTTAAAAAAAATATGCCTTCCTTTTTCATGGCCGGCAAAATGCTGCGCGTGAAACATGCATACTGCTTCGCCACCATTTCGCGTACACGGTTCAAAACCGCCGAAAGCTGTTCGCGCGGGGTTTGCCCGGATGCGTCGGGCGTTTCGATTTCGCTGAACATCAGCGACGACACCCGCACCATAAAAAATTCGTCCAAATTAGATGCGGAAATCGCCAAAAATTTCAGCCGCTCCATAAGCGGATTTGTTTTGTCGGCCGCTTCCTCAAGAACACGCTCGTTAAATTCAAGCCAGCTTAACTCGCGATTGTTGTACAAGGATGCATCGTCAAGGTTCATTGCGTTGCCTCCTTTGCAAAAACTACGAAAACCACACGTTCGCAGTCGGGTGCGGGTGCATTTTTGCTGTAGCCGTCAAAAATTTCCGCCGACGCGAACCCCGCTTCCGTAAGAAGTTGTTGCACGATTTCCGCCGAAAACGCTCGTTGGCGGTGGATTTCTTCGAACGGCTCGTTGCGGGGTTCGTTGCCGCTGTCGTCGTTGAAAAAAATTACGCGGCATTCGTTAATTTTCGTTTTCGGGTTGTAATTGTTTTGCCATTCGTATTTTTCGCCGCCGCCGTCGCCTTCGAAAATTTTATTGCCCATGTTTTCGAATTTTGCTTCCGTGTTCATGTCGAAAATGAAAATTCCGCCGGGGTTCAAAAACAGGCGCACACGCTTGAACGTCGCAAGCAAATCTGCCTCGCTTAAAAGATAATTCAGCCCGTCGCAAACGCAAACCGCTGCGTCGATTGTTCCGTAGAGATTTAATTTGCGCATGTCTTGTGCGAGAAATAAAATTTGCAGGTTTTCGGCTTTGCGCGACGCCTCGGCGAGCATATCCCCCGACGCATCTGCGCCGATTAAATCGTAGCCGGCCTTCGCAAGCCGAATTGCGATATTTCCGGTTCCGCACGCAAGGTCGAGCACCAAAAAATTTGCCTTGCAGATGCGTAATTTTTTTTCGTTTTCGTGCAAACATGCAGGTTGCGCAACATCGGGTTTTGATTTCGCAAATGCGCGCTGCAAAAGCAGTTCGTCTATGTATTCCGCCCATGAATCATAGGGCGTTTCCGCCATAAGTGCGTCATACACTCGCGCAAAATTTTTATACATCGGAATCTTCCTTTCGGGAGAGTAAAATTATCCGTTCGCATACGCTCGTTCGCAGCTCACGGCATTTTTCAACTCTCTTTTTGAGTGCGTTTTCTTCGCGCCAAAATACCGCCGATTCGTCCGGTTTCTTTGGCGGTGAGGCTCTTCCAGCCGGTCGCGCTTATTTTGTCCGTAAGACCCAACTCTTCTGCAATTTCCGTTTTCATTATATCATGTTCCGATTTTTTCATAAAAAATGCACCTCCGAATATTTCTGTTTTTTATAGAGAGTGTTGAAAAATAGCTTGAGGGTACGGGCAAAGAACGCCCGCACCCTTCAGGTCATTTTCCGAGATGCGGCATATGCGAAAGCGTAATTTTTCAACACTCGCTTTAACTCTCTCTTTCCATTGTTTCAAAGTTGCGGAAATTTTATACATGCGATATTATTAGCGGTGCGGATTCGCATTTGAAGTCTGTTTTCGCAAAGGAGTGGTGAATTGAATACAGAAAAAAATCCTAAAATTCGCGTCGCCACATCCGACCCGAGCTTGAAAGACAAAATAAAAATCAACCTTACGGGCGATATTGATACAATTCATTGGTCGATACGGTTTAATATTCCCCTCGACGAAACCTCGGTAAACGACAAAACGATGGAAGTAACCGACACCGACGGCTATGTTATGCGCACCGAAATCACCTACGTACACGGAAGCAACAGCATAACCATTTCGCCGCTCGATTCCTACGAAGAACAGCGATTTTATCTGCTGAAAATATCAAAAAAAGTGCGGTCGGCAAAAGGGCAGCATTTGAAAAGCGAAATAAATATCTTGTTCAAGCTGTATCAGGGCAAAATGGCCGCAACAAAAACCGTCAAGCAAGATATTCCCGTGCCGAAATCGCGCCCGCGCCCGCGAAATTACGACGACCTGCAACCCCTGCGCGTTCATAACGATTTGGATAATTACGTCGATAATTTGGAACATCGTTCGCGCCTGTCGCTCGACGCAAACGGAATAAACCCCGTTGTGGGAATTTTGGGCTTCTTGGGAGTAGTCGGCGGAATTATTGCGGGAAGCCTGCCGGTAATGGTGGTTTCGGCGATTCTTTGTGTGCTTGGTGCGCTGCACATTATTTTGCAGTGGCAAAATAAAAATTTTCGTGCTAAAATGCATTACAACAAAGGAGTTAAGCATTTTAACAAGATGCAATATCAACTCGCAAAAGCCGCATTTCAGCAATCTTTGAGCGTAAACCCGGCATACGAAAACGCAAAATACGGCTTGGAAAGAGTTAAGGTATACAAGTAACGCGAATCAAGATGTAAGCAATAACCACTCAGGAGGGGTATTTATGGATTTATTAACACGTTCAGACTTTGACGGGTTGGCGTGCGCGGTTCTTTTGCGCGAAATCGGGCTTATCGGCAAATGGCGTTTCGTCCATCCCAAAGATTTGCAAGACGGTCACGTGCGCGTTACGGCAAACGACATTTTGGCAAACGTGCCGTACGTTGCCGGTTGCGGCATGTGGTTCGATCACCACACAAGCGAATGGGAACGCATCGGCAAGCCGGAAGGGTTTGTCGGCTCGCTTCGCAAAATGGACAGCGCGGCTCGTGTAGTGTACGATTACTTCAAAGACCGCTACGACATCGAAAAATTCGAACCGATGCTTACCGAGGTTGATAAAGTTGACTCCGGCCGCCTTACCGCCGACGATATTTTAAACCCGAAGGGTTGGGTACTGTTGGGCTTCCTTTCCGACCCGCGAACGGGCTTGGGGCGTTTCCGCGAGTTCCGCATCAGCAACTACAGCCTGATGGAGGAACTCATCGACCTTTGCCGCACAAAACCCATCGAAGAAATTTTGGCGCATCCCGACGTAAACGAGCGCGTTGAACTTTATTACGAACAAGCCGCCCTGTTCAAAGAGATGCTTAAAAAACACACAACGGTTAAAGGCAACGTAATTATCACCGACCTTCGCGGTGCGGAAACAATAAACGCGGGCAATCGCTTCCTTATATACAGCCTCTTCCCCGAGCAAAACATGTCTATGTGGGTAGTTGACGGCAAAAACAAAGAAAACTGCTCTATCGCCTGCGGCTACAGCATTTTGAATCGTACATCCGTCGTTGACGTCGGCTCGGTGCTTTTGAGCTACGGCGGCGGCGGTCACAGGCAAGTGGGAACATGCCAAATACCTTACGCCGATGCCGACCGCGTAATCGCAGAACTCAGCGAGAAATTACAATAGGCAACTTCTTGCGTGATTCGGGAATTTTCGAGGGGTCAGCGCAAGAAGTCCGACGGAGCACTTTCAGCGAAGCCGAACACATTATTTGAAAAGGACTGATAACATGCATATCAAAACAATTTTCTCCGGAAATTTTGACAAAAAGCACATCAACTGCGGCGAATGCCAAACTTCGTGCCAATCTGCCTGCAAAACTTCCTGCACAATCGCGAACCAAAATTGCGAGCATCCGGATTCCCTGCAAAACAAAAAATCCGCTCGCGTAAACAGGATTTTTCGCGAAAAAACCGCGTAGCTTATGAAAAAGCGAATCGTACGATGCAAAATCTGCCAAGAAATGTACGAGTTTGAAAAAGGATTTCCTCCGCCGTGCTGCCCTAAGTGCAAGGTGGTTCGTGATGAGAGATTTCAAAAAGTTCGCGAACTTATAAAGCGGATGCCCGGCATTACCGCGCTTGAAGTTCATGTAATTACCGGCGTTCCTCTTGAGATGATTATGCAATTCGTGCGGGACGGCGACATCGAAGCAATCCCGATTGCGTCCGAGAAAGATATGACTCTCGACGAACGCATCGGCATGATGGTGAAAAAGGCGAAAGAGAAAAAAGCCATCCTATATGACGCGCTCGTCGAGGACGGCGGCACGATTGACGGCTTAAATGCCGAGGAAAAAGACGTACTTATTAACTGGCTTTTCAAGGAGTAGTTATGATTCACTGCTTTGAAATCGGAGAGCGCAATTTAGTTCTTGATGTAAACAGCGGCGCGTTACACAGTGTTGACGACGCCGCTTTTTACGTTCTGAAAAATATGGCCGCCGTTGAGAGTGTTGAAAAATGCCGTGAGCTGCGACGAGTTCGCAGAAAACCGGCGGCCCGGTTTTCGAGAACGAGCGAATGCGAACGGACAATTTTTCAACACTCCGAAATTCCCGCCGACACCCCCGAATCTTTGCGCCGGGAAATTCGCGAGCTGATTGACGCCGGGCAGCTCTTCTCACGCGACCGCGCCGATGAAGCTCACGAACACATGCAAAATCGTAACCCGGTTGTGAAGGCACTTTGTTTGCATATCGCCCACGAATGCAATTTGCGATGCAAATACTGCTTCGCCGGGCAGGGCAATTATTCCGAAAACGACCGCGGGCTGATGCCTTTCGAAGTCGGCAAAAACGCGATTGACTTTCTTATTGAAAATTCCGGCACGCGCCGCAACCTCGAAGTCGATTTTTTCGGCGGCGAGCCGATGCTTAATTTTGACGTCGTGAAAAAAATCGTGGCATACGGGCGCGAACGCGAGGGCGAAAAAAACTTTCGCTTCACTCTCACAACAAACGCCGCGCTGCTCAGCGACGAAAATATTTCGTACATAAACGAAACTTTCGATAACGTCGTGCTGTCCCTCGACGGGCGCAAGCACGTTAATGACAATATGCGCCCGTTTGCCGGCGGCGGCGGCAGTTACGATGAAATTCTGCCCCGGATAAAGGCGTTAGCGGATGCGCGGCAGGGCGCAAATTATTATGTTCGCGGTACGTACACGCGGCACAATCTCGACTTTGCCGCCGACGTACTGCATCTTGCCGACGCCGGCTTCAAAAACATTTCCGTCGAACCGGTTGTTGCTCCGGCGGACACGGATTACGCTATTCGCGAGGAAGATTTGCCCGCACTTTTCGCCGAATATGAAAAACTCGCGCTCGCACTGCTTGCCCGCGAGCGCGAAGGGCGCGGCATCTTTTTTTTCCATTTCGAAACCGACCTCAGCGGCGGCCCGTGCATTGCCAAGCGCGTAACCGGTTGCGGCGCGGGCGCGGAATATTTGGCGGTAACGCCGTCGGGCAGGCTGTATCCCTGCCATCAGTTTGTTGGCGACGAGAAATTCATGCTCGACGCCCCCTCCCCCGCTTTCTCCGCAAATCACGTTTTTACAAAACCCGAATGCGCTGCCTGTTGGGCGAAATTTCACTGCGGCGGCGGCTGTTTTGCCACGGCATATCACATGAACGGCGATATTTCAAAGCCGGATAAAATTTCGTGCGAACTTATGAAAAAGCGCGTTGAGTGCGCGTTGTTTATGTTTGCTGAACGTCAATGAAGTTTAGGGGCTACGCAAAACCAAATTGCTGATGTTACGGTTGTTGGTTGGATGGGTTCGGAAGGTCACAGAAATGCAATAATGGGAGAGGGTACTCCGGCTATGGGGGTAGGCTCGGCAGTCGACCCGGCAAGAGGAACTGTTTTTGTTTATTGGTTTGGTGATGGAAGATAGTAGTTTCCTGTACACTAAAAAATCGCGCATTCGCGCGATTTTTTTATTTTGACTCACTATTTACAAATTACTCAAACTTCCTCACATCCGAAACCTTAATCCCCGCCGCTGCAAGCGCGGCAACAATTCCGTCGATATCAAGAGTGTCAACCCGCAAAACGATTTCCTGCTCGCCGCCGCCCCTGTCATAATTGCCGATGTGTCCGATATTTACGCCGGCATCCGCAACAATGCGCGAAATTTTCGCAACAATGCCGACGTCGTTGGCAACGTCAAATGCAAGCCGCGTCCCCTTGTGGTTCACGCCCATCAAACCGTACAACGCCTTGAAAATATCGGTTTGCGTAATAATTCCGACAAGGGTGCTGTCCGCGCGAATAACCGGCAACGAGCCGACATCGTGAGTGTAAAGCGCGAGCGCGGCTTCTTCCACAAGACTATCCGGCCCGATTGTGAAAACTTCCTCAAATTTCAACATAACGTCACGAACCTTCGTTCGCGTCATCAGATAATTTATTTCATAAACGCTCAACGCCGTCGCCTTTGAAGGTCGCACTTCCGCAAGCAAATTTTCCGAAAGCAAGCCTACAAGCCGCTCTCCGCGCACAACCGGCAACACCTTGTGCCGCCTGTCGTGCAAAATTTGAAACGCCTTGTTAAGCGACGCTTCTTCCGTTACGGTTGCGACATCCGTCGTCATCATTTCCGAAATCCGCATGTAATTTCCACCTTTCTTCACAACGCGCACCACGAAAACGTGCAAAGCACGTTTTCACGAGTTTTTGCCCCGCTTTTTCCAAAAAGCGGGCGGGGGTTCGGGGCGGAGTCCCCGAGATTTCACCTACGCCCCTAAATAAGCCTTCCTTACATCATCGTTCGAAATCAATTCGTCGGCACGACCCGAAAGGGCAACAAGCCCGGTTTCAAGTACATAAGCACGGTCGGAAATCGACAACGCCATGTTCGCGTTCTGCTCAACGAGAAGAATCGTCATGCCGGCGTTGTTGCACTCCTTAATTATGCGAAAAATTTCCTTTACCAGAATCGGCGAAAGCCCCATGGACGGCTCGTCCATCAGAAGCATTTTCGGCTTGGACATCAGCGCGCGCCCGATTGCAAGCATCTGCTGTTCGCCGCCGGAAAGAGTGCCGGCAAGCTGCTTGCGCCGCTCGTAAAGACGGGGAAAAAGCGCGAAAATTTCCTGATAATCGGCGGATTTAGCCTTGTGCAAATACGCGCCCATGGCGAGATTTTCGCGCACGGTCATTTTTGCAAATACGCGCCGCCCCTCCGGCACCTGAACAAGCCCCTGCGCAATAATTTTGTGCGCGGGCGTTGCCGAAATTTCGTTTGTCAAGAATTCGACGCTGCCGTCGGCGGCCTTTAAAAGCCCGGAAATTGCGTGCATAATCGTGGTTTTGCCGGCCCCGTTCGCGCCGATAAGCGACACGATTTCGCCCTCGTTTACATGAAAAGAAACGCCGCGAACGGCGGTAATTGCCCCGTATGATACGTGCAAATTCGAAACTTTTAACATTTCGTCGCGCCTTTCTTAAAAAAAGCGTAAATTTTTTCCGCCAATTCCAAAGCCTCGGCGGATTGCGATTCTGTAAGTTCGAAATATGAGTTGCCCGGATAATTCGTATCGTAATAATAATCCGACAGTTTAGACAAAATGCCGGCGTCCCTGTGCGACAATTCGCGCCAACCAAGCTCGACGCAACGGTCGTACAAACGCCGCGGCTTATGCAACGACATCAGCTTGTAATCGCTCGAATCGCCGTGCTTTTCGATATATGATTTCAAACATTTTTCAACGGCTTGCTCGCAAAATCGCCCGGCGGCACTGTAGTCCGAAAAATCGTGCATGATTCGGGCGCGGGTCAAATCTTTTTCAGCGATATACAAAAAACTGCCTATCTCTGCCACAGCAACACGCCCTCTTTTTTTATTGACGACGACACGTGCAACGGATTTTCATCAATTTTGAAAACATCCGCTTCGACATAGGTGTACTCAACATCAGCGCGATGGCGGTCGGCAACTTCGTTAAGCGCGGCGCGATTTATTCGGGCGGCGTCGGTGTGAATCACCGCGATATCAACGTCGCTGAACGCGGTGGCCGCCCCTCGCGCGTGACTGCCGAACAAGTACAACTCGCGAATACATTCATCCCTGCCGGCGGCGGAAATAATGTCATCGAACAGCGTCACGCCTATTCCCCCAAATACGCCTCGACAACACGCGGATTATTTTTAATTTCGTCGGGAGTGCCGGCGGCAATTATCATGCCGTAATCCAGCACAACCATGCGTTGGCAAATGCCCATAACGAGCTTCATATCGTGTTCGATTAAGAGAATCGCGATATTAAATTTTTCGCGAATCAGCCGGATTGTATCCATAAGAAGCTGTGTTTCACTGGGATTCATGCCGGCGGCGGGTTCGTCCAAGAGGAGAAGTTTCGGGTTTGTTGCAAGAGCGCGAGCAATTTCAAGCTGACGTTGCTTGCCGTAGGGCAAATTCGCGGCGTTTGCGTCGGCGAGGTCCGCCATGTCGAAAACGGAAAGCAGTTCCAACGCAGAATTGTGAATTTCCGTTTCCTCGCGCCAATATGACGGCAAGCGCAAAATGCCGCTCAACAAATTATATTTCATGCGGGCGTGAAAAGCGGTTTTCACGTTCTCAACAACGCTCAACCCCTTGAACAGCCGAATATTCTGAAACGTCCGCGCAATTCCCAAATTATTTATATGATACGATTTTTTTCCTGCGATGCTTTTGCCGTCGAAAATAACGTCGCCTTCCGTGGGCGCGAAAACGCCCGTCAGCAGGTTAAAGCACGTGGTTTTTCCCGCGCCGTTCGGGCCGATAAGACCGACAAGCTCGCTCGGTTCAATTTCGATATTAAATTCCGACAGGGCGCGCAAACCGCCGAAATCCACGCCCATGCCTTTCGCTTCCAAAAGTGCCACGATTACGCCCTCCCTCCGCGAAATTTTTTGAGAATGTTCTGCACAGAAAATTCATACGAACCCATAAGCCCTTTGGGGCGAAAAATCATCATCGCAATAAGAAGCACGGCGTAAACAAGCATTCGCCACAGTTGAAATTCGCGCAAAAACTCCGGCAGAAGCGTAAGCACAATCGCGGCGATAATCGCGCCGGTAAACGACCCCATTCCGCCCAAAACAACAATAACAAGCAACTCAATTGAAAAAACGAAATCGAAGTCAAGCGGCTCAATGAAAAACACTTGATGCGCAAAAAGTCCGCCCGCCACGCCGGCAAAAAATGCAGAAATCGTAAAGCCCAAAATTTTATAATACACGGTCGAAATGCCGGAAGCCTCAGCGGCAATTTCATCCTCGCGAATGGCAATCATTGCGCGTCCGTGCCGCGAGCGCACGAGGCAAACAAGCACCGCAACCGTTATAACCATAACAAAAAATGCCGCCTCGAACGTGGTCAGGCGCGAAACCGTCATGCCCTGCGCACCGCCGGTAGCATTCAAAAGGCTCGCCAACGGGTACAGGAACGACCCCTCCGAAACGTTGAGAATATTGTTCAAATTAAGCATCAGCGACTGCACGATAAACACAAACGCGAGGGTAATAATCGCGATATAATCGCCGCGCAAACGCAGTGCCGGCACACCGATAATTATTCCGGAAACCGCCGCTGCCAAGCCGCCGACAACCAATGCCGCAAGAAGCCCCGGTGTTCCGGTTGCGCCGATTGCGTTCGCAAAAATCGCCGCAGCATACGCCCCGACGGACATAAACGCCGCGTGCCCGAGCACCAATTGCCCCAAAAAGCCCGCCGACAAGTTCAGGCTCACGGCCAAAATAATATTTATGCACACCAAAATAATCAGATGCTCGTGGAACGGATTAAAAACGCGGAGCTGCAACAGCACAGAAATAACCGCAAAAACCACCAACAAAAGCCCTGCATTTATAAAGTACATTTTAAAGTTCGGCTTCATTTTACACCTTCTCCCGCACGGTTTTGCCCAAAAGTCCGGACGGTTTTATAAGAAGCACAAGAATCAAAATACCGAAAACAACCGCGTCTGACCAAAGCGTTGAAACATACGCGCGGGTGAGGCTTTCAATTACGCCGAGCAACAGCCCGCCAAGCATCGCGCCGGGAATAATTCCGATGCCGCCCAACACCGCCGCAACAAACGCCGTCAAACCCATTTGCAACCCCATAAACGGCTCAACAAGCGGAAAAGTTGACGCATAAAGCGCACTGCCGACAGCCGCAAGCGCACTTCCGATTGCAAATGTTACGGCAATCGTATTGTTCACATTTACGCCCATAAGGCTTGCCGCGCCGGAGTCTTCCGACACTGCCCGCATAGCCTTGCCCATTTTTGTTTTCTTAACAAACAGATGCAACAGCAACATCATAAGTGCCGACACGGAAATCGTGATAATTGCCAACCAACTCACCGTAACGTCGCCGAAAAGCGTCACCGAACCTTCCACGCCCAACGACGGAAACGGTCGCGGGTCCGGCCGAAACGCAACCATGAACGCATTTTGCAAAAACAGGCTCACACCGATTGCCGTAATCAGCGCGCTCAGGCGCGTCGCATTTCGAAGGGGCTTGTACGCAACTTTTTCCATAAGCACGCCCAAAATCGCGCAGCCCACCATCGCCAGAAAAACCGCAAGCAAAAACGGCACCCCTGCATAGCGTGCCAAAAAATAAATAATATACGAACCCACCATAATGACATCGCCGTGGGCAAAATTGATGAGCTTAACAATGCCGTAAACCATTGTGTAACCGAGCGCGACGAGGGCATATATGCTGCCCGCCGACAAGCCGTTTATCAATTGCGCAATGAATAATTCCATAATAGAGGTTCGCGGGGGGAGAACCTGCAAACACATACACCATGCTTCCGCATTCTCTCGAAGCCGGATACTGCTTGCATTGCCAAGTTCTCCCCCCGCATCCCCCTCTCCAAAAAATTTATCCGAAAACCGCGCCCGGCACGGTTTTCAAGTAGGGGTACAAGGTGACGTTCCCAAGTTGCACGTGCGAGCAGTTCGTTGCAAATGCGCGAACGACCGACTCGCGAGGGTGCGGGGCGAAGCCTCCGCGTTTTATTCGGGAACGAAGCGATGGTACAAACGTGCGACGGTTTCGTCGTCGTCGTTGGTTTCGATTGCGATAATCATAAGCTCCTTAATCGGGTCGCCGCGGTCGTTGAAGGTAATCGGACCGGTTACGCCGTTAAAGCTGATGTTTTGCATCGCACGAATAATTTCTTCGTTGTCGGTTGAGCCGGCTTCTTCGATTGCTTGAGCAAGAATGCCCGCAGCGTCAAAGCCGAGCGCAGCAAATGAATTCGGCGGAACATCGAAACGCTCAGTGTAGCTTTCTACGAAAGCGCGCACAACGGGGCTGGGATAGTCCACCGCAAAGTGTGCGCTGAAAAACGCGCCGTCGAGAATCGAGGGGTCGTCCACTACGTTGAATACGCCTTCCCATCCGTCTGCGCCGAGCAAAGTGGATGTTACGCCGAGTTCACGCACTTGCGCCGCCATGAGCGCTATTACCGGGAAATAATCCGGCAGGAAAAGTACGTCGGCATCGGTTGCGCGAATTGTTGTAAGTTGGGTGCGGAAGTCAACCGCGCCCGAAATGTACGCTTCGGATGCGACAATTTCGCCGCCCAGAGCTTCGAAATATCTGCGGAAATTTACCGCCAAACCTTCGGAATATGCCATGCCGGAGTCAAACAAAATTGCGGCGGTTCTTGCTCCGAGATTGTTGTAGGCGAAATTCGCCATATTGTATGCCTGAAACGCATCAAGGAAACATGCGCGGAAGATGAAATCGCCGAAACTTGTAACATCTTCGTGGGTGGCGGTGGGAGCAATCATGGGGAGACGGTTTTGAACAGCCGCCGCACCGACCGCATTTGCGGGACCGCTTGTAACCGGCCCGACGATTGCAATTACGTTATCCTGATGCACGAGCCGTTGAAACGACGCGATAGATACTGCCGGAGTATGCTCGTCGTCGATAAGGAAGTAGTTCACGGGCAAGCCCAAAAGTCCGCCGCGCTCATTGATTTCCTCAAACGCAAGCCTCGACCCGTTGCTGGACGCAACGCCGAAAACAGACGCTCCGCCCGTAAGCGGCGCGATAATTCCGATACGAATTTCTTCTTCATTTGCACTACCGGGAGTACATGAAAAAATTACAAGCGACACTAACGACAACATACCGAAAAGAACGATTTTTCTTAACATTTAAAACCTCCTGATAAAAATTTTTTTGTAAGTGAGAGTGCTGAAAAATTGTCCGTTCGCATACGCTCGTTCTCGAAAACCGGCCTGAACCCGCCGGTTTTCTGCGAACTCGTCGCAGCTCACGGCATTTTTCAACACTCTCCCAGTTTAATTTATACGGGGAAAAATTGCAAGTTTTGCGGAAACAACACGATACCATTCGTCGGGAGGAATCGCGCCTTCCAAAGGAAAAAGTGTTCGCGTATCGCGAATTGCCGCAATGAATTTTTCCGCACTGCCGAACGCTTCGCCGGGCAATTTGTGAAACGGAAACGGCCGAATCGCATAGGGTTGCCCCTGCTTAACCTGCAATCCGACGGGATACTTTCGCGAAACCGAAGTTATGTCCCACAAATTTTTCAAAAAAATATCCTTTATCTCAAAACCATGCTTTGTGGGCGAATATCCGAAAATCAAATATTTTGCATTCAACTTGGCGGGATTCGAAAAAATTTCGCGATAAAACCCGTTAAAATTGGCGATGTCAAACGCGGGTGATTGGTTATAATTCCAACACTTCACTTCCATATCATATCGCTTGCCGTCAATTACGGCTGTGAAATCGGGAAAGGCTTGGCTTTTCTTGTTGCTTTCAAGCGTAAGCCCTTCATCTTCAAGCCATTGCGGTATCCACTCCTGCACACAATTTCCGATTATATCGTTCGACTTACTTATTTTCGGAATGTTGCCAATGGTAATCACAACCGTGCCTCTCTCGCCCTTGATTTTTTCGAGGGCTTTTTTATACAACCCTTCCAACGGTTGAAGCGACATTTTGAAGCTCCCCTTTCGAAGTTGCAAACGTTTGCAAAAGACGCAGCGAAATTTCGGTGATTACGGGAATACACACGGTATTTCCCAATAAATCGAAGGCTTCGCGCGGCGTTAAAAAATCCAAATCGTAATCTTCCGGAAATCCGAATAAACGCAACCCCTCGCGCACAGTAAGCGACCGCAAGCCGTCGCGCACGCACACGCCGAGCCGAAGCGCATCCGTTGCAACAAGCGTAGGCGTAATTCCGCCGGGGTCAAGAATTTTATTGTATTCGAAAGACAATTTGCCGCTCACGATGTTATAACCCTTTTCGGTTGTCGTATCGTAAACGCGGCGACCGCCTTCTTTTTTCTTGGGATGTTCAAGCACCAAGTATCCTTTTTGCACCAAGTCGTCAAGCATTTGTCGCAAATTTTTCGAATCGTAAAATGTACGAATCATGTCTGCCGTGAGCGGCATTCCGTCCATCCAGTCGATGCCGTAAATTTCTGCCCATTTTTTGTTACGCCGCTGCTTTAAAAGCATCCCCAGAAGCTCCTTTTGCGCCTCCGTTACCTTTCCTTTCAGCGCGAAGTCCCAACTGTGAATATTGCTTTTTCCGCCGCGCTTGTCCTTAATTTGCTTGCCGATAAGCTCGTCGGGCGTGTAATGCGCCAAAAGTTTTCGCGTAAAATCAGACTTTACCGGCGGAACATCCGTTTCAATAATATCCGCCAACACAGCAGTTTTTTCCGTAAAATTTCGCAAAACAACATGTTTTTGCCTGTTACCCGTTATGTAAATCCTTTTTCGGGATTGCGCCAATCCGAAATCCTTGCCGTCCAAAATTTCGTACCCGACGAAATAACCCAAACCCTTCAAAATATCAATCATGCGCGCCAATGTCGCGCCGTTTTTATGCGAAACAAGCCCTTCGACGTTCTCCAAAATAAAAGCCGTCGGATTTTTTGCTTTTAAAATCCGCACAATATCAAAAAAAAGCGTGCCTCTTGTATCCTCGAAACCCATTCGTTTACCGGCAGCAGAAAACGCCTGACACGGAAATCCCGCCAAAAGCACGTCAAAGTCAGGAATATGCCGTTCGTTTACGGCGGTGATGTCGCCATGGACTTTATGACCGTCAAAATTATTTGAATACGCCCTAACCGCGTGACTCTTTATTTCCGACGCAAAAACGCAGACACCGGACATGCTTGAAAGTGCCGCTTCAAAGCCCAACCGCATCCCTCCGAGCCCGCAAAATAAATCAACAAACCTCATTAGCCACACCTCCGGCACAGTTTATTGTTCCGAGTTGTTGCTGTCAAATTTTTTTCCGGTTGTCAGGGGCTTCGCCCCCAAGCCCCCACGAACTTTTTTGGAAAAAAGTTCGACAAAAAACTCAAAAAATCGCGCTATCGCGCGATTTTAAGTTTTCCCCCGATTTTTTCAAAAAGCGGATTGTTGCTGTCACCCCAAAAACTCCCCGATTTTCTGCCCGCGCAAATAATCCGTCGCCGCCATTCGCTTTTTTCCGACAGCCTGAAGCTCCGTCACTCGCAACGCGCCGTCGCCGGTTGCAACGATTAAACCGACCTTCGAATCCGCCGCCAAAACTCTGCCGGCAGAGTGTTCGAAAAGCTCCGTTTCGCATTTGCCGCATCTCAAGAACCGACCCGATGCCGTCGGTTCTTTGCGATGCAGGCACGGCTCAACGGGATTTTCGGACACTCTGCCGGGTTGCAACTTTTGCAACTCCTCGCAATCCTCAATTTTCTCAACGCCCCAAATTTTAAGCGCATCCCCGCCGTACATAGTGAAGCACGCGAGCGCACGCACCCGGTTAAAAATTTTCTCGCTCGTGTCCGCCCAGTTAATCAGCCCGTCGGATTTTTTCAAAAGCGGCGCGTGACTCGCGAGCGCGTGATTTTGCGGAACTCGCGCTGCCGTTCCCGCCTCAATTTGCTCCAACGCCTCAAGCAACGCCTCCGCGCCCAGCGTCGCCATGCGGTCGTGCAA
The DNA here is from genome assembly GCA_009781765.1 of Defluviitaleaceae bacterium. Lineage (GTDB taxonomy): Bacteria > Bacillota > Clostridia > Lachnospirales > WQUN01 > WQVC01. The sequence continues at coordinate 18,674 of WQVC01000005.1, forward strand.
TTCCGCGAACCGCTCGCTCTCCCCCACTTCAAGCCGCTTTTGCAAAATCATGTCGCCGGTATCAAGCCCCGCGTCCATATGCATAATCGTTATGCCGGTTTCGCGGTCGCCGTTTAAAATCGCGGCATGAATCGGCGACGCCCCCCGATATTTCGGCAACAACGACGCATGAACATTCACGCAACCAAACCGCGGCATCTCCAACACGCCCTTCGGAAGCAACAACCCGTACGCCGCAACAACAAAAATATCCGCGCCGAACGCAGCAAGTTCCTCACGAACCTCCCTGCTCTCCGACAAGCGCAGCGTTTCCGGCTGAAAAACCGGCAGACCGCGCTGAAGCGCAAACTCCTTCACCGGGCTTGCCGTAACCCTATGTCCGCGCCCGGCCGGCCGGTCCGGCTGCGTACACACCGCAACAACCTCGTGCTTGTCCATCAACGCTTCCAACGAAGCCGCCGCAAAAACCGGCGTTCCCATAAAAATTATTTTCACGATGAAGGCTCTCCTTTTTTGAGACCTTGGGGGAGAAACTTTTTTTGCAAAAAAGTCTCTCCCCCAAACCCCCTCTTCAAAAAACTTTAACAAAAAATCGCGCGAAGCGCGATTTTTAAATGTTTTTGTCGAACTTTTTTTAAAAAGTTCGTGGGGTTCGGGGCGAAGCCCCGAGGTTTTATTGATTAAAAATTATTATCTCCGACGCCCGGAATACACGCCCTGCCGGCGCAATTTTCGTTCCTGAATGCGCTTTTTGCGGGCGCGTTTGCGAGCGCGCATCTGTTCTTCGTTGATTAGCTGAACGTTGGTCGCCTTGTCGATGAACAACACGCCGTCGAGATGGTCGAGTTCGTGGCACATAATTGACGAAAGAAAATCGTCGGCTTCGATAATGTATTCTTCGCCGTTACGGTTTGTCGCTTTGATTTTGGCGTTAAACGGACGCTTGACGTCGCCGCAACGCCCCGGAACGGACAAGCAAGCCTCGTTGCATTTTTGTTCGCCCTCCGACTCGATTATCTCCGGATTTATCATTTCATATAATTCGTCCTCAAAATCAACAACGACAACGCGCTTTAATACGCCGATTTGCGACGCCGCAACCCCAACCGCATCAAGGTCGTGAATCGTCTGTTTCATGTCGTCGAGCAGCTCGATAATGGAGGGGCTAATCTCCTTAACGGGCTTGCACTTTTTTTTCAAAATTTCATCGCCTTCTTTGCGAATAAGCCTGCGTCCCATTTATTTCACTCCATCATTATCGGATTTAATGTCAAATGCAATGTCATATTTTTAAGTCCGTCACTTTGCTTCATCTTATTTATACAATATAACACAAATGCAACAAGCGGTGCTTCTTCGGGCGATTTTACAAGAAGTTTCCACCGAAACCGCTTTTTTATCATCGAAACAAACGCTGGCGACAGCCCGATTATTTCAAAACGCGCTTTGCCGTCGCGTTGATTTACATATTCCATAATCGCGCACAGCGTTTGCAGCGCGTCGATGACGTCGCGTTCGTTTGTGCCGGTAATCATCACGGAAAAAACATGCGAAAACGGCGGATAAACCATGGCGTGACGCAACGCGATTTCATGCTCAAAAAATTTTTCGTAATCACTTTTTTCCGCCAAAACAACGGCGTAATGTTCCGGATTATACGTTTGGATGAAAACCTTTCCGGAAAATCCTGCGCGTCCCGCGCGTCCGGCAACCTGCGTCAGAAGCTGAAACGTGTGTTCTCCCGCGCGAAAATCGCCGGTATGAAGCGACATATCCGCCGCAATAACGCCGACCAACGTCACGTTCGGAAAGTCCAAGCCCTTGGCAACCATCTGCGTTCCAATCAAAATTTGCGCATCCCCCGCCCGAAACGCATCCAAAATTTTCGCGTGACCGAACTTGCCCCGAGTTGTGTCCATGTCCATTCGAAGTACCTTTACGGCAGGAAAAAGCTCGCAAATTTCCTCTTCGACCTTCTGCGTACCCGTGCCGTACTTCTTTATATGCTCCGATTCGCAAACCGGACACTTTTTCGGCAAAGCCAATCCTTTTCCGCAATAATGACACAAAAGCCGCCCCTTGTCCGCATGATATGTATGATTAACCCGACAACTTTCGCACCCCATAACGTGTCCGCACCATCGGCAACTCACAAACGACGAATACCCCCGCCGATTCAAAAATAAAATCGCCTGCCGACCCGCCGCAATTGTTTCCCCCAACGCGCTTTGAAATTCCGCCGAAAACACCGACGTGTTTCCGCGACGCATTTCGTGCCGCATGTCAACGATGTGAATTTCCGGCAGAGTTTTGTTGATTCGCTCGCTCAGTTTTACGAGTTTATACCGGCTTACGGGGGAACTTTTGAAAAAGTTCCCCCGCGCCCCCTCAAAACTTTTCTCGGAAACCGCGCTTCGCACGGTTTCCGGGCCGGGTGTCGAGCTTTCATCCGAATTTTTCCCGAGAAACCGCGCTTCGCGCGGTTTCTCAATCGGGGTCAAGGGGACATTGTCCCCTTGCGGGGGGATTGGGGGCGGAGTCCCCAAGGTCTTAAAATAACTCTCCAAGCTCGGCGTTGCAGAGCCGAGAACAACGGTTGCGCCGGAGAGTTCACCGCGCTTGAGGGCGACTTCGCGAGCATCGTACTTGGGGGAAGTGTCGGAATGGTAGGAATGTTCGTGTTCCTCGTCGATGACGATTAAGCCGAGGTTGGGAAAGGGCGCGAAAACGGCGGAACGCGGCCCGATAACAAGCGAGGCGCGGGAAGTCAGGGCCATTTTCCAAATTTGAAAGCGTTCGGCTTGGGTGAGGCGGCTGTGCGTGACAGCAACGGCCGAGCCGAAACGTGCGGAAAACAACGCGACCATCTGGGGGGTGAGCGCGATTTCGGGAACAAGTACGATGGCTTGCTTGCCGGCGGATAAAATATTTTCGATGGCGTGAAGGTAAACTTCGGTTTTTCCGCTGCCCGTTACCCCGTGCAATAAAATGGGAGGCTGTCCTCCCGCGTTGATGCTTTTATTTATTTGTGAAACGGCGTGCGTTTGTTCGGGGGTTAGGGTGACGTCGGCGGGAATTGCCTCGGCAACCGGAGGTTTTCGTCGTGCCGTCGGGAAGCGTCCGTCGGATTTCGCGCCGGGGATAATCGCCCGAATGCAGGCGGCGAGGGTTGTGTAATATTTTTTTTGCATCCAAAAAGCGAGAGCGATTGTTTCCGGCGTGAGAACGGGAAAATCGTCAAGTGTGCTGTGAATTTCTTTAATTTTTGAGATGTCGGCGGAATCGGGGGGAAGGTCGGCGAAAACTTCCGTTACGTAGCCGATTTTTATTGAGTCGCCCCGCCCGAACGGCACACGAACACGCCAACCCGGTGAAACTTCAAGGGTCGGCGGAATTTTGTATGAAAAAAGCCTGTCTACGTCGCCATGCAAAATATCAACGCAAACGGACGCGAAAAAAAAATCAGGCATCTTCTTCGCCGCTGTCCTCGTAAATATCAAGGTCATCGTCGTCTTTTGCGGCGGCGGCGGGGGGTTCTTCCGCTTCGAGGGGAAATACTTCGTCATCCGTGTCCGTGCTGTACGACGCGGATGTGTAATCTTCTTTTAAATCCTCGCGCAAATCGTCTTTGGACACTGCGGAGCGATAGCGGAACGGGTCTTTTCTCAAGCGTTCGTGGTCTTCGTCGAGGAGGCTGTCTTGGATTTTTATGCGCAACTTGCCCTCGCTCATTTCTTTTACGGCGATGGAAACGGCGCGGTCGGTGGGCGCGTAGGTGAGCGGGTTCGCGCCGTCAGTGATTTGCCGTGCGCGTTTCGCCGCCGCAAGAACAACGGTGTAGCGGCTTGTAACGCGATTGTCGAGTTTTTCGCCCTCTTGGATTGTTTCCATCAATTCGGAATAGGAAGGTGTAAGCATTGTCAGAACTCCTTTTGGCTGTCGATAAATTCTTGAATTATTTTTGCCGAGCGAGCGGGTTTCAACCGCTCCGCCGTAACGATGCTGTCGATTTTGTGAACGGCGTCGGGGATGTCGTCGTTTACGACGAGATAATTGTAGCGATTTATAAGGGGGACTTCTTCGAGTGCCCGTTTCAGGCGCGCCTCGATTGTAACGGCGTCTTCCGTGCCGCGATTGTTCAGGCGAGCGGAAAGCTCCGGCAACGACGGCGGAATGAGAAAAATCAGCACGGCCGCCGGAAATTTTTCCTTAACCTGCAATGCGCCGTGAACGTCGATTTCAAGCACAACTATTTTGCCGTTTTCGATTTGCTCCTCGACATATTTTCGCGGAGTGCCGTAAAAATTTCCGACATAGGCGGCGTGTTCCAAAAGCGCGTTTTCCGCGCGCAAATTTTTGAACTCGTCTTCCGTTGCGAAAAAATAATCGCGTCCGTGAACTTCGCCTTCACGCGGAGCGCGTGTTGTAACAGAGATGCTCAGTGCATAGCCGTTTTCCGGGCTCAAACGCTTCACGACGGTTCCTTTGCCCGAACCCGACGGCCCCGAAATTATTACAAGCAACCCCTGCATTATCAGACCTCCTGTTTCGGTAGGGCGGAATTTTGCACCTGCGCGAGGAGATTTATTGAACTTCGCCGACTTCGTTGCTTGTTTCAAAGCGATTCGCGATTGTTTCCGGCTGCAACGCCGACAACACAAGATGCCCGCTGTCGGTATAAACGACGGCGCGGGTTTTTCGTCCTTGGGTTGCATCAACAAGCATGTGTTTTTCTTTCGCTTCGCCGATATTTCGCTTTACCGGCAAGGAATCGTTGCCGACAATCGCGATAATTCTGCCTGCGGGAACAGTATTGCCGAATCCTACGTTAATCAGCTTTGAATTCATGCTATGCACCCTCATTCTATATTTTGAACTTGTTCGCGTATTTTTTCAATAAGACTTTTCAGCTCAACGGCTGATTTTGTAAGCTGAATATCGTGGGATTTCGCGGAAATCGTGTTTGCTTCGCGGTTCAGCTCCTGCACGAGAAAATCCATTTTACGCCCGACCGCGCCGCTTTCGTTCATTATTTCCGCAAGTTGCCCCAAGTGGCTTTCGAGGCGGGCAATTTCTTCGTTTATGTCGGATTTGTCTGCCAAAATTGCGATTTCCGTTAAAATGCGCGAATTGTCGCCGCTTTCGCCGAACTTGTCCATCAGTTCGCGGACGCGCTCTTTCAGCCTTTCGGCATATTCTTCCGACGCTCGCGGCACGAGTTCGCGAATTTCCCTGATGATGTCCAACGCGCGAGTGTAGTTTTCTTTTATATCGCAAATGAGGGCTTTGCCTTCCGTTTCGCGCATGATGTTAAATTGCTCCAACGTTTTTTCCAGTGCCGCCGAAAGCCCTTCCCATATTTCGTCCGCAACCCCGGAATCCATCGCATCGTCATATTTATCATGCACAATTACGTCCGGAGTTTTTGCCAACAACTCAAGGGCGATTCTGTCCGGTTCGCCCACGCCGTAACGCCTGCTCAATTCCCACAAAACTTTCATATATGCGTCGGCATAGACTTCGTTTATGTGAATTTTCATGTCTTCTTCCGCGAAACTTTCGAAGTTGACCCATACATCCGTTTTGCCGCGCACGATGTCTTTTGCGAGGCGGCTTCGCACACGTTCCTCGAACGGCGCAAGAAAACGCGGAATCCTTATTGAAAAATCGCTGAAGCGATGATTTACCGACTTCATTTCGATACGAAATTTTCTGTCGTGGAGGGAGGATTCGCCCCGCCCGAAGCCCGTCATACTCTTTGGCATAGATTTCATCCTTACTGTGTCTAGTAGCGTCCGAATCTGCCGGATGTTCGCACGGCACTTCCGGTTCTCGATTTTATTGCGAGTACGATTCCGAAAATTCCGAACGCAACGCCGAAAACCCCGAACCAATACGGCAACGCGCGGCGCGTGAATACGTTTCCGATAATCGCCGCTAAATAATAATCCATGTCGCTGTCGAACGAACGCGGAATTACTTCGCGCGCCGGCAAAACCGCCGCTTCGAACAGCACTTCGCCGTTTAACAGGAACGCTGCCCGCCCCGCCGCTTCGCCGTATTCAACGGGCGCACGGAGGGTGGGATTTTCTGCTCCGAGGACTTCCAAAAGCGGGTCGAAGGTGATGGTTTTTTCGATTTCTTCGTATTCGGCGTGATTTAAAAGCACGACGTGCGACTCTGCTGCGATAATTTCCAAAACATCCGGGTCGCCGAGGCGCGGATTTTCAATTAAAACGGTTTGCAATATTTGACCTTCGCGGACAATTTCGCGGAAATGATAGTTGTAAAAAGCGTAGTCCATCAGGCGGCGAGTGTCCGACCATCGCTGCGGGTCTGTTCCGCCGAGCACGATTGTTACGAACCCGAGGTCGCGACGATTGTCGTGCGCTGCGCCGGCAAAAACATGCCCCGCCGGCGTTGTCAGCCCTGCGATTCCGCCTGTCATATGGATATAACCGAGCGGCGCATCCGGCAGCATTTGATTTGAATTTGTCCATTCGCCGTAGGTTCCGGTTCCCGTTATTTCGGCCAAAATCGGATTTTGCATAAATGCTCGCGTGATAATCGCGAGGTCGTATGCGGTTGTAAAATGATTGTCGGCGTGGCCTCCGAAGGGATTTGCAAAATGCGAACCCCTTGCTCCGAGCGACAGGGCTTTTTCGTTCATTAAGACGGCAAAGGCGCGTTCGGCTTCGGTGTAGGGGATATTTCGGCGACCTTCGGTTCGGCGCACGGTGTTGAGCGCGAGAACTCGCGCCGCTTCACCCGACGAGCGCACAAGCAACGAGTTTAAAAGCGTATGCACCGTTGCGACTTCGCCTTCGGAGTGAACGTTCAACCCGAAACCGGGGGGCATAACGCGAATTTCCGTGCCGACGATTATTTCCTCCTCGACAGCAAGATGCTCTGCCGCCACAAGCGCGGTAAGCATATTTGTAAGATGCGCGGGATATCGGCGTTCGCGTTCGTTACGTGCGTAAAGCACACGCCCGGTGGTTTGCTCGACGAGAATTACGGCAGGCGAATCCGCCAACTCCTCCGGCGTTCGGGGAGCAGCTTCAACTTCCATGCAAAAAATAAGCAGCAGAATGGATGCAAAAAATAAAAACCTGCTCATTTGAAACCCGCCTTTTTTAACAGTATAGCAGAGTATTGGGCAAAAATGCAATAAAAAAACGACTTTACGCCGTTTTTTAATTTTTATTTTCATTTCGTTGCTCATCAAAAGCGAAAAATTCGCTGAGCGTCATTCCGAAACCATCGCATATTTTTTTTATTGTTGTAATTTTGGGGTCGTTACTTTTTCCGTAAATGATATTTTTAACTGACGACGGCGGCAAATTTGATATTGCGGCCAGCTTATTTATTGTAAGATTTCGTTCGCCGCACAGGCGCAAAATACGCCCGCGCATCTCCGAAACAGTGTCCATTTACATACCTCCCGAGAAACGGTCGCTCCCCCCGACCATTCGCCTTCAGTACAGAATAGCAAAGTGTCGCAAATTGGTAAATGGTGTCGATTGCTTTTTTCGACTACCCATGCTACAATTAAAATAATTGAAAAAATTGAAACTATATGTGATGGGGGGTGTTACTATCAATAAAGCAGAGATGCGTGTCTTGGTTGGCACAAATATACGCAGAGAACGAGTTGCGCGCGGAATTACAACCGATGAACTTGCCAGCCTTCTCGGGCATACTCCGAGTTCTGTCGGGCTTATCGAACGCGGCGACAGAGGCGCGTCGGCATTTAATTTATTTAAATTGTCGAAAATTTTTAACGTATCCACCGACAAGTTTTTCGAGCGGGCTGAAACCGACGAACCTCAAAAAAGGCATGTTCGTGAAAAACTTGAAAGCCTTATTTCGGATTTCTCCGAGGAAGAGCTTGCGTTTCTCGTTCATGTTGTTAAAGGCGTACGCGATTTAAATGAAGAACAATAAGCCGACGCCGGAGGCAAATACAACCGGCCGCGCATTCCCTCGAAGCCGGACAATTCCGGAATAATTTTCGGCGCAATTAAAAATCCTATCGGCAGCTGAGAAGCAACCGATAGGATTTTTTTATTGCATTATTTATTTCGCAGAAAATTTTTTACAACGTGATATGGCTTCGAGGGAATGTGAAAGTTTCTCACATATTCTCCCGGTATTACTTGCCTGCCATTTGGCGTTCTTGTGCTTCAATCATTTTTTTAACCATGTAGCCGCCTACATAGCCCGCTTGTGCGGAAGTAAGGTCACCGTTGTAACCTTGTTTCAGGGGCACCCCGATTTCGTTTGCAACTTCGTATTTGAATTTGTTAAGAGCTTCACGTGCTTGCGGTACTGAAGAATTATTATTCATTTTTTGTTTCTCCTTATATGATTCGGCTTTCGCCTTATTTGGTAATGAAGCGCGAATTACTTTTGTCGCGTCTTATTACAAAGCTATTATTTACAGGGTTCTTCTTTTTATGTCGTAAATTTTTGGCAAATTGTTTGTTATATTGACAGAATACCGCAAAACAACTAAAATCATGCTTACTCGAGAGTGTTGAAAAATTACGCTTTCGCATATGCCGCATCTCGGAAAATGACCTAAAGCCGTCATTTTCCTGCGATGCCGGCACAGCTAAAGCTATTTTTCAACACTCTCTACCCCTGTACGGAAGGCTCGGTGAAAAAATGAATAAAAATGACAGAACAAACGACGGTAAAAAAGATGCGTTCTACAGCGAGGAACTTTCACGCGCTGCCGTGCAGCTTCTTTGGGCTTCCGACGACGATGACGACGACGCGCAGCCCCAAAAACCCGCGCCCGCTCAAAGCCCGTTTGTTTCCGGGTTCGACCGGGAGCAGGAAAACCCCGACAGAGCGCCCACGAAAAATATTGATGCCGAACAGTTTAAACCTCGGCTTCATACCGTTCCGCCCCCGGACGGCGACGAGCCTCCTCGTCCGCCGCGTCCGGCACGTCCGCGTTTAGGCGAAACCGCGCAACGCCCTCGCCTGCATGAAACCGCGCCGCGTCCGCGTTTGGGTGAAACTGCTCCGCGCCCGCGTCTGCACGAAACCGCACCGCGCCCCTCTTTGGGAACTCCGCCCGAAGACGATTTTGAAGAAACCGGTCGTCGTCGTCGTTCGTCGGCGGCAACAAACAGGGTTCTTCACGGCGATACATCCGAACTTAATTTCGAACGCCCCGGTCGCGAACGTCCGCGCCGCAGAAATCCCGCGCCTAATCCGGCCGTGCGTGTAAACGTTGAGCATCCCGTTCCGCACGACCGCGACGACGACGAACCCGCCTCCGAACAGGATTTGGACGGCTTCCGCCGCAGGTTTAATTCCGGCGAACTTGTTTCGCCGCCGCGAAATACAAATCGGCCGCCGCGCCCCGGTGCCGGCAACAACGACGTTCGCACAAATCGCATGAGAACCGACCATACCGAAACCGAACCGATTAGCCCTTTTCGTGTAGTTTTGGCAGGTGCGGCAATTTTTATGCTTGCGATTGCAGCAATTTTAGTATGGCAAATCGTTTCCGTTCGAAGCGACCTTCGCGAAGCGGAAACTCTGCTTGAAGATGCCGAAATCGCACTTGCAAACGCAAACGCTCAAATCAGCATTCAATCGTCCAGATATAACGACCAATTAAACGAAGCGCGGGCCGAGGCAGACACCTACCGCAATATTCTCATCGCAAACGACCTCGACCCCAATCCGTCACCGCCGCCCGCCGACGGCATCGGCCCCGGCGAAGCGACCGGTCAGCCGGGCCAAACATCTCCGCCCGCCACGCCCGAACTTCCCACAACCCACATCATACAACCGGGCGAAAATCTTAATATGATTGCCCGCCGCTACTTCCCCGGCGTCGATGTGCAGTTGGCAATAAATCACATCGTTGCAACAAATAATATTCCGAACCCGAACAATGTTCCCGCCGGGCGTCTGCTTAATATCGAGCCGATGGAATAGTGCGCCAAGCGCACTTTGGACGCCGGGGACATATAGCGGCGTCGGTACATTCTCTCGAAGCCGAACTGAGCCGGATGAAATTTTTAAAGGATATTTTAAAGGATAGCGCGGGAAATTTTCGCTTCACTCGTTGCACCTTTTAAAAACTCGACAAAAACTTTAAAATTAACACCGAAAATCGCGCGAAAGCGCGATTTTTTATTGTTTTTGCCACGCTTTTTTCAAAAAGCGTGTGGGGGATTGGGGGCGAAGCCCCCAAAAATTGATTCGCGATACAAAAACAACCGGAAACTTGCGTTTTTTTTCGGAGCAAAGTATTATTGTCGCGGCAGTTTTTGTTTCGACATGAAACACTTGCCTCGAAATGTAATATTATAATTTCAGGGCAGGTCTTATAAGCAGTAAATTCCGGAAGGAGCGCAACATGGATAAAAATACTCCGAATACATTCGGTGATGATGAACACGGCTTTGATGACGAGTACAGCCTCGATAATTTCAAGTACGATGAAAAGTACGACGAAAAATACGACGACGAAACATTCGACAACGACCCCTACGGCGGCGACACCTACAAAGAAACATACGATTACGACGATGATTACGATTTCAACGACGAGCAACCTCTGACCGACGAAACTCCCCTCACCTCGCCTCTTGATACGGCATTCGACAGGGAAAAAGCCGGCGCATTCGAGTCGCCGTCAAAAAAAGAAGAACCTCGCAATCGCCCCGCATCGCGCCGCGAAACCATCGCTCGCGTAGCGGAAGACGTTCAGGGCGGAAGTCACCGCAAACCGGGCGTAGCTGCGCCGGATACGCGGCTCGCAACAAAGTATCCCGCTCGTCCCGCCCCGAAAAATCGCCCGGTACGCTCGGCAAAACCGTTTCCCGATATGCCGCCGCCTCCGGCGCAACGCAGCAACAAAGCCCTGTTTTCAGGGTTTTATATCGCATTTTTGATGCTTGCAATCGGGCTTGTGTTGGTGCTGTTGATGTTCGCAATCGGGCGCGGCGGCGATGCATTACAAAATATGCCGCTTTTTGCGTGTACCGAACCCGGTATGCCCGGACAGGACACGCAATCGACAATTGTTCCTGCCGACCCTGTCGAACTGCGCAGTCAAACCGCAATGATTACAGGAATCAATCCCTTCGGCGACGTGCGAACCCTTACGCTTCTCGACGTCACAACCCACCGCACGCAAGACTTAAATATGCCGGACAGCGCGATAATTTCTGCGCGTCACGGCGGCGCAATGGCGTTCAGCGAGCTTCGCACGGGGCATATCGTAGACGTTTCTTTCGACTCGCGCACATTAAATATCGCCGCGCTTAACGAAAGCCGCCACGCATGGACGCGCCCCGGTCGCACAAATGTTCAGGTAGACATCTCGAATTTCACCGTCAGCCTCGGCAACGAATCGTGGAGTTTTAACTCGCAGACCTTGGTGCTTTATCGCGGCGAACCCTTTGCGATAAGCCAAGTTCGCCCCATAAACTCCGTCACATTACACGGGCAGGGCGACATTGTGTGGCTTATTCAGGTTGACGCCGCGCACGGATTTTTGCAGTTTACAAACTCGGATATGATTGTCAACGGGCAGGTTCTTGTGGGAAGTATGCCCATGCGACTCGACGATATTACTGATTCAATTGAGCTTGCCGAAGGTTCGCATCGCCTTATGATTGAGGGCGATAATATCGAAACATACGTCGGCGAAATCGTAATAAATCAGGGCGAAACCACGCGCTTTAATATGGGAGACCTGCCGCTTCGTTCCGCAATTGTGCATATTTCCGTTACGCCGCCCGATGCGACTGTCCTTGTAAACGGCGAAATACACGAAGCCGGCACAGCGGCGCAAGTCGAGTTCGGCGAAAATTTAATACGTGTTGAACGCGAAGGCTTCCTCCCGCAAGAGCAGCGGCTCAACATCGTAACGGCAATCAATCAAATTGCGTTCGACCTCACGGAAATCGTTCACACAAGCACGTTGACAATTTTCACAACACCCACGAACGCGGAAATTTTCATAAACAATGTTTTCGCGGGGCATTCGACGCTTACGTATCCGGGGGTTGCGCCCGGCAACGTAACGGTAATCGCGCGGCTTCCGGGGCATAACGAAGCCCGGGTTGACATCGTTGTAACCGGCAATGAAACCTCCGACATCGCGCGCTCGCTGATTCTCACACCTGCAACCAACGACCCGTTTGACAATCGCCCCCTGCCGGACGTTGACCCCATCCACACACCCGCGCCGTTTCCGACGCTTCCGCCGCCGCAACAAACGCCGCTGCCCACGCTTCCGCCCGTTGACCCGTTCCCGCCGTATGAATCCGGTCCCGGCGACGACCCTGTTGTTCTCCCGACGCCCGAGCCTACCCCGCGACCGTGGTGGGATATTCCGTAATGTTCAATATTTCCGAAGAATTAAAAAAACTGCCTGCCCGCCCCGGCGTGTATATAATGAAGGACAGCGAAAACACTGTCATCTATGTGGGCAAGGCAAAAAATTTGCATAATCGGGTGCGGCACTATTTTCAAAAAACGGTGCCGGACGTAAAAACGGCGCAACTCGCAAAAAAAATTACACATTTCGAATACGTTGTCACCGACACGGAAAACGAAGCCTTCATATTAGAAAACAATTTAATAAAACTTCACCGCCCCAAGTACAATATCCGCTTGAAGGACGGAAAATCGTATCCGTATATAAAAATCACCGCCGAACGGTTGCCGCGTGTTTTAATTTCGCACAAACGCGGCAAGGATAAGGCGAAGTATTACGGGCCGTTTGTAACCGGTTCGCACGTGCATGATTTACTCGAACTGATGCACCGATTATGGCCGTTGCGCCGCTGCGCGAAGCTGTTTCCGCGCGATTTCGACAAGGGTCGCCCGTGCCTTAACAATCATATCGGGCAGTGCAAAGCACCGTGCAACCGACTTTTGCCCGAGGAAATTTATGACGAATATGTACGGGAAGCCGAGCGATTTATTCGCGGCAAAACGTCCGACGTTGCCGAACGGCTTTCTCGCGAGATGCACGAAGCCGCCGAAAAAATGGAGTTTGAACGCGCGGCAGAACTTCGCGACACAATAAACGCGCTGAAAATGCTCAAGGAACGTCAAAAAACCGAAACCGGCGAGGACGACCGCGATTATATCGCCACTGCGCAAAAAAATAACGAAGCTCTGATGCAGGTTTTTTTCGTACGCGGCGGAAAATTGGTCGGGCGCGAGCATTTCTTAACCGAGGGCATTGCTTCCGATGAAATGCATTCGGATGAAGTGTCCTCGAATGAAGCTCATTCGGATGAAACGCATTCGACACCTTCGCCCGAAGCACTTTCTGATAACGTGCATTCGCCGAACGAGTCCGACATTGCCGGCGACAGTATCGAAAGCAATTCATCCGACACCGCAGAAAGCAATTCATCCGGCGTCGATACAGCATCCGCCGTTTCTGCATTTATCAAGCAGTTCTACGGCGAGGCGGCGTTTATTCCCAAGGAAATCGTTGTTGCGGAAGCGGCGGATAAGGCTTCAATTTCCGCATGGCTTTCGGAGCGAGCCGGCAGGCAGGTTGCAATCGTCGTGCCGAAAATAGGCGAAAAGCTCAAAATGCTCAAACTCGCGCAAACAAATGCCGAGCTTACAATGTCGCAATTCGGGGCGCACATTAAAAGGGAAACGGAGCGAAACGCCGCCGCCCTTGCGGAAATTTCCGAGGCATTAGGCGCGCAAAAACTTACACGTATCGAAGCATATGATATTTCAAATATTCAGGGTTACGAGTCCGTCGGGTCGATGGTGGTGTTCGAAAACGGCAAAGCAAAGCCCACCGATTATCGGAAATTCCGGCTGCGCACGGTTGTCGGGCCGGATGATTATGCGGCAATGGAGGAAGTTCTTTCGCGCCGACTCGCCCGCTTGCGCCAAGCGCACGAAGCCCGCCAAGCGGGCGATGATAGCCGGGAACATATGTCGGATGCAACGCATTCCCACGAGGCCCGCCAAGCGGGCGATGATAGCCGGGAACACGTGTCGGATGCAACGCATTCCCACGAGGCTCGCCAAGCGGGCGGTGATAGCCGGGAACACGTGTCTGATGCAACACATTCCCACGAAGCCGGTTCGGTTGCGCGGGATGATGCGCGCCGGAGCACACGCCCGGACTCCTTCTGCATTCTCCCGGATATAATTTTCGCTGACGGCGGCAAGGGTCAAATCTCTGCCGTCGAGAAAGCATTGCGCGAGCATAATATTAACATTCCCGTTTGCGGAATGGTCAAAGATGAACGCCATCGCACACGCGGTCTTCTTGTGCGCGCCCGCCAAGCGGGCAATGATAGCCGGGAACACATGCACGCAGCAACACATTCCCTCGAAGCCGGTTCGGATTTGCACAGCCGGGGACACACACAAGCAACCGCACATTCCCTCGAAGCCGACTCTGCCTTTCGGGAAATAATTTTGCCGCGCCACAGCGAAGGCTTCAAACTTCTCACGCGAATACAAGACGAGGTGCATCGTTTCGCGTTGGAGTATCATAAAAAATTGCGGGCGGAGTCGCAAACGCGCTCTGTTTTGGATGAAATCCCGGGCATCGGCAAAACCCGCCGCAAAGAGCTTCTCAGGCACTTTAAAAGCATCGACGCGATTCGCGCGGCAAGCATCGACGAACTTTCCGCCGCGCCGTCCATGAACAAAAAATCCGCCGAGGCGGTACATAACTTTTTCAACAAGGAGCGTTGACCATGACCGTTTTGGAGCAGGATTATGTATACGAAGAGGACGGCACGGGTGAATTTTGCGTTGTGCGCGTATCGCTCGGAGTTGCCGAATTTGAAGAAATCGTCACACTTGCCCCGCAAACTAACATGACCCTGGCGGAAATTGAGCGCGTTTTGCACGGCTTCGAGGCCGACGTGCTTAAAAAAATGCAAATGAAACTTGAGGGTCACTATCCCGCCCGCATCAAATACGACGAAAAAATTTTTAAAATCGCCTTTGACAACAAACACAACGTCAAAGGGCTTGTTGAGCTGTGAGCGCGGCAACAGGCGGCGCGTTTGACACGCCCGGAAGCGGATATTTCGTTCCGCTTCCCACAGTTATTCAGGAATTTAAGCTGAAACTTCTTACCCCCGCAACAGATGTAGAAAAAAAATCCCTTGTTCGAACAAATATCAACCGACCGGGACTACAGCTTGCGGGTTTTTTTGATTATTTCGACTCAAACCGCCTGCAAATTATCGGCATGGTTGAACATACTTTTTTATCCTGCTTCGACGAAAAAACGCGCTGCGAAAAAATTTCGCGCATTTTTCAAGAAAAAATTCCTGCGGTTGTTGTGTGTCGCGGGCTTGAAGTCTTTGCCGAAATGCTCGAAGTTGCCGAAAAATACGACGTGCCGATTTTGCAAACCGATTCCGCCACAACAGATTTCATCAGCGAAGTAATTCGCTGGATGAAGGTGCAGCTTGCGCCGCGCATCAGTATGCACGGTTGCCTCTTGGATATTTACGGCGTCGGAACACTCATTATCGGCGAAAGCGGCATCGGAAAAAGCGAAACCGCCCTCGAACTTGTAAAGCGCGGCCATCGTTTTATTGCCGACGACGCCGTTGAGGTTCGTCGCGTTTCGGCGGAAACTTTAATCGGCTCTTGTCCCGCAAATATCAGGTATTTCCTCGAACTTCGAGGCATAGGAATTATTGACATAATGCAAATGTTCGGCGTTCAATCCATCAAACCCACCCAAGCAATCGAGCTTGTGATTAAGCTCGAAACATGGGATTCAGCGCGCATTTACGACCGTATCGGCGCGCCCGACGAGTACACCGAAATTTTAGGCAACAATGTAAACAGCCACACAATTCCCATTCGGCCGGGTCGCCCCCTCGCAATGCTTTGCGAAGCCGCCGCAATAAATCATCGGCAGAAAAAAATGGGCTACAACGCCGCCGAAGTTTTAACCGAGCGCGTTATGAATATTTTTGCAGGAAGCCTGAATATCCCCGACCATTTTTGACGCCGGAGGCAAATTTCCTGCAACACACTCCATTAAATCCGGAGGAGTCACATGACCCCATTTGACGATGTTCGCAAATTATGCGAAACCGTTTTAACAAATGAACCCATGAGCCGTCATACGTCGTTTAAAATCGGCGGGCCGGCAGATGTGACGGCGTTTCCGAAAACAAAAGACGAGCTGATTTCGCTGCGAAATTTTTGCTGCGCCGAAAAAATTCCGGTTACCGTTCTCGGCGACGGCGCGAACGTGCTTGTTTCCGACGCCGGCATTCGCGGAGTTGTGATTTTTACAAATAAAATGACCGGCATGGAAATCGACGGCACAAAAATTCGCGCCGATTCCGGCTTGCGACTTGCCGCGCTTGCGGAAAAAGCCGCGCGCGCCGGGCTCAGCGGGCTTGAATTTGCCTGCGGAATCCCCGGAACGGTCGGCGGCGCGGTATACATGAATGCCGGCGCGTACGGGAATGATATTTCCGAATTCGTCGAAGCAGTCGCGCTGTTTTCCGGCGCGGAAATTATTACAAAATCCGGCGCGGAAATGGATTTCGGCTATCGCCGAAGTTTCGCCCAAACTTCCGACGCCCTTATTCTCGACGCAACATTCAGCCTTTCCCGCGCCGAACCCGAACAAATTCGCGAAAAAATGGCCGACCTCAACTCGCGCCGACGAAAATCCCAACCCCTCGAATTCGGCAGTGCGGGCAGTTTTTTCAAACGCCCCGAAGGCCATTTTGCGGGCAAGTTAATCGAAGACGCCGGCCTCAAAGGTTTTCGCGTAAACGACGCACAAGTTTCCGAAAAACATGCCGGCTTTGTTGTAAATCGCAAAAATGCCACCGCCGACGACGTTCTCGCTCTCATGCGCCACGTACAAAGCACCGTACTTGAAAAATTCGGCGTTCAACTCGAACCGGAGGTTAGGATTTTATAAAAACCTCGGGACTCCGTCCCGAACCCTGCAAGGGGACACAGTCCCCTTGACCCCTTCAAAGAAACGCGCTTCGCGCGTTTCTTGTTAAATTTTTCGGAGAGGCACGACTCCGGCGAAGCCGGCGTCGCGGAGCGACGGGCCGCCCGACCGGCGTGCGCAGCACGCGAGAGGGGGGTGTGTGAGGGGAGAACCTTTTTAAACACGCTTAGAAATGTAAGCAAAATCCGGCTTCGAGAGAATGTGCGGTTGCTTACACATTTTTCCCGGCGTCAAAGGTTCTCCCCCCACAATCAACCTCGTCAAAAGGAGAACATATGAGAATCGTAATCGTAACGGGAATGTCGGGCGCGGGAAAAACAACCGCGCTGAAAATTTTTGAGGATGAAGGTTTCTATGTGTCGGATAATTTGCCCGCGCCGTTGATGGGCGACTTTGCGCGGTTTTGTCACGGCGCGGGGATTTCGCAGGTGGCGTTGGGTATTGATATTCGGGGCGGACGAATGTTTATCGACTTTTCGCGCGGGCTTAACGAGTTGGACAAGCTGGGCGTCGAGTGGTCGATTTTATTTTTGGATTCGTCGAACGATGTGTTGCTGAAGAGATACAAGGAAACGAGGCATGTGCATCCGCTTGCGAAAGACGGCATTGTGAGCGTGGGCATTGCGAAAGAGCGCGCGTTGTTGGAAGATGTGCGCAGTCGTGCAAATTCAATTATGGACACGAGCGGAATTTTGCCGCGCCAGTTGAAAATAAAAATTCGCGATATGTTTGCTGAGGGCGAACACGCGGGCAAACTTTTAATAAATGTGCTGTCGTTCGGGTTTAAGTACGGTGTGCCGGAAGAATCCGACCTTGTTTTCGACGTGCGTTTTCTGCCGAACCCGTTTTACGACGCAAGGTTGAAGCCGATGTCCGGGCTTGACGCGCCTGTGCGCGAGTATGTAATGAATCACGATGTAAGTGTGCGGTTTTTGGAAAGTTTGTTTAATATGCTGAGTTTTCTTGTGCCGCATTATATCAGCGAGGGAAAAAATCAGTTGATTGTGAGTATCGGCTGTACGGGCGGGCGACATCGTTCGGTTGCGCTTGCGGGCGAATTGCAAAAACTGCTCAAAGCGCACGAACATCACGTCGAAATTCACCATCGCGACATT
This sequence comes from Defluviitaleaceae bacterium, assembly GCA_009781765.1. Classification (GTDB taxonomy): domain Bacteria; phylum Bacillota; class Clostridia; order Lachnospirales; family WQUN01; genus WQVC01. The sequence goes on from WQVC01000005.1 coordinate 36,770, forward strand.
GATAAAGACCCGTCGGTGTAAACGCCGTGTCATTTACGAAGCGCATTCGTGACGAAATATCCGAAAAAAAATTTTCGGATAAAAGTCGTGCGTTCGTGCGGGATTGTTTTGTGGCCGGCGGCGTAATTTCGAATCCGCAAAAAGCGTATCATTTGGAATTTCTGCTTGACGATGAAAATGCGGACAAAATTTCGGAAATTCTTGTCGGATTCGGGCTGCGTCCGAAAAAAATTTTACGTGGCGGCCAAAATGTTATATATTTGAAAGAGGCCGAAGAAATTTCCGATGTGTTGAAAATTATTCGGGCGGACAAGTCACTGCTTGCCCTCGAAGAATTGCGTGTCGAAAAAGCGATTGCAAACAACGTTAACCGTAAGGTAAACTTTGAAACGGCGAATTTGAACAAAACCGTTGATGCGGCGCAAGTTCGAATTGAGTCGATTAAATATATTGAAAAAAACGGCGGGCTCGGTATTTTGCCCGAGCCGTTGGAAGAAGTCGCGCGGTTGCGTTTGCAAAACGAGAGTCTTTCTCTTGCGGAAATCGGCGAATTGCTGAACCCGCCTGCGGGAAAATCCCGGGTAAATCATCGCCTGCGAAAAATTTGCGAAATCGCACGTGATATGCGGGAACAGTCAGAAGTGTGAAAAAAAGGTGAACTTCCTTTTTTCATTGCGAAGGAAACTGCCCCGGCTTCGAGGGAATGCGCGGCAACTCACATGTGTCCCCGGTGTTCAAAGTGCGCTTGGCGCACTTTTTCATCCGAATAATTGAGCCGCAAGCGGGCCTTGCCAACGTTAAGCGGCATGAGACTAGGAGTGATTGTATGTTCACTATTTATACAAATAATTCCGTTGTTGCGGATTTTTTCGGGGAAAAAGTTGCTCAGTACGAACTTAAATGGGTTGCCGCGCCCGCAATCAGCGTACTTGAGGCGGTAAAAGGCGCGACACGTCACGGCGCGATTATTAAAAGCGATATAATGTCCGGAACGCGCGAACCGCAGCAGCTTTTCGGGTCGTCGTTTGAGAGGATTCAAACGCCGGACAGTCGCGCGCCCATTCGGTCAATAAACCCGTATCTTTCGGTAATTACCGAATCCGGAAGCGGCCTTGTTGATTTCGATTCCGTAAAAAATATCGACGAAGCGTTGCGTTTGTACAAAAAAAATGCTAAGTTGCGTTTTGCCGCGCATAACGACGACGCAATCAGGCGTTTTCAAACAGACGACATGGACGTTATTTTAGTAACCCTCGGCGCATTAGCGAAATTGCAATAGAGGAGTACATACAGACCATATCACGGAGGGCTGCAAATGCCGACAACTCACGATTTTCTCGAACGGTGCGACAAACTTGCCGTAATGGGCGGAACTTTTGACCCGATTCATAACGGGCATATTGCTGTTGCAAACGCGGTTTTGAAAGAGTTTTCGCCGCGCAGGGTGCTTTTTATGCCGGGCGGGCATCCGCCGCACAAGCCGCCCGTAACCGACGGCGAGCATCGTTTTAATATGGCTCTTGCCGCCGTTTGCGAAAATCCTGCTTTTGACGTGTCGCGTTTGGAAATCGACCGCAAGGGTCGCAGTTACACCGTTGATACGATTTCGGAGCTGCGAAAAATTTGCCCCGTCGGTGCTGAAATTTATTTTATTATCGGCGCAGACGCGCTGATGGAAATTTTAACGTGGGAGGGCGCGGAAAGATTGCTTTCGATGTGCGAAATGATTGCGGTGCATCGACCCGGCTACAAGTTGGACGAGCAATTTATAAAAAATTTGCGCGAAAATTACGGCGCGAAAATTCACATCTTCGAAGGGCCTTTGTTGGAGATTTCCGGAACGGAAATTCGCAACAATTTTTCGCACGGGCAGGGCGGAATTGTTCCGCGTTGCGTCGAGGATTATGCGCGTTCGCACGGGCTTTACGGCACTGAGGCAAATCCTTTTGAAAAAGCAAAGGCGCAGCTCAAAAGCCGGCTTTCGCCGCGACGCTTTCATCACACGCTCGGTACGGTAATCGAGGCGGAAAAATTGGCGGCGCATTACGGCGCGGATGTGAATAAGGCTCGCTGGGCGGCACTTTTGCACGATTGCGCAAAGGAATACAGCTCGGCAAAAAAGCGCGCGCTGTGCGAACTTTGGGGCATTCCCCTCGACCCGATTTTCGAATCGCGCATTGATTTAACACACAGTTTACTCGGTGCGGAATCGGCGCGGCGCGATTATCTTGTAACCGACCCGGAAATTCTGCAAGCCATCGCACGGCACACAACCGGCGGCGCAAACATGACTCTTCTCGACAAAATAATTTTGCTTGCCGATTTCATCGAGCCGCATCGCGACCACTACCCTCCCCTGCTCGAAATGCGCCGTCACGCATATAAAAATTTGAACAAGGCCTTGCGAATCGGCATGAAATCCACCGTCAACGACCTGCTTGAACGCGGCAACGCCGTGCATCCCGCAACACGCGCAGCATTGAAAGAATTAAAACAGACTGAAACAGGAGGACATTATGGAAAAAATCGCAGTTTCGGAACTAAAAATCGCACTTGACAAAAAATTTGCAAAAGACATCACGGTACTGGATTTAAACGGCATTTCACCCATTGCCGATTTTTTTGTAATCGCCACAGGGGGAAGCGTGCCGCAAATTGCCGCACTAACCGACGCCGCCGAGGAATGCTTAAAAATGCACGGCATGAAGTTGCATCATACGGAAGGCTTGCAGTCCGGCAAATGGGTTTTGTTGGACTTCGGCGCGATTATTGTGCATATCTTCGATAAGGAGTCACGCGAATATTATAATTTGGAGCGCACTTGGGGCGACGCAAAGGTTATATAAGGGGGAGGCATTATGCTGCGGTATTCTGCAAAAATACCGATAATTGACACGGCAACCATGAGTGATTGCACGGAGCTTTTTATCCGGTGGGTTGAAGACAGTCCGCATCGTGACGTTACGGTTGATTACGATGTTACATCGCGAGATGATTACACAAAAGAATTCGGCGATAAAAAAGTCAGCATAATGCACTACTGCGACGAATTTTGCGACACGGCAATACTGCGCCTTGTTGAAAATGACGCAGGAGTGATATATACCACGGATTGCAGTTATTTTTCCGCCGGGGGAGAAAAGTACATCAAAGTGCAACTATCGTGCAATGCGCAAACGCCTTCATCAAAACTGCCGAATAATAAAATACCGCGCATCGCCGAAATGCTCATGGAAAAAAATATGTGCAAACCGGACAGGTTTTTTCCGATAACCGACGCCCCTGTTTTCGTGAGCGAAGAAAATTTGGCGCAGTGCGCAGAATATATGCGCGGCGAATCCGACGATTGCTTGCCGATGGTTTATGTAAGCTGCAAAAAATCCGGCAAACCCGCTTTGACCGGCGACAAATTGACGGAGCTTGCGAAACGAATATCGGGGCTTGCGCACGTTGTGGTTGAGCCGAACAAAAAAATTCGCTACCGACTGCAAGAGCTGACCGATTCCCGCAATGTTGTTGACGGATGCGTGGGCGTGTATTATCCGAAGTCTGAAAATCGCGAAAAATTCAACCCGGACGATGCGGATGAATCCACGATTTACACGGCTGTGCAACGCGCAATTTCTAACGACGTGCGCTCGCTCGAATATAATTGGCAAAATGTCGAGCTTCTGCGCGCAAAAAAGAAAATTACCGAAATGGCAAAGGCAATTGAGGTCGAAAAGGACGAAAAACTAAAAATCCTAACTGACTCAGATGCGTTTATGGCGGCTTTTGATGCGGAAATTTCCGAGTATAAAGAAAAAATCGACTCGCTTAACCTGCAACTGAATTCGGCAATCGCAGAAAAAGAAGGCTACAAAGTGCGCCTGCAAAACTTGGGCAACGAAAATCTAATCAACCCCGGCGACGCGGAAGAATTTTTTCCCGGCGAAAAAAATGATTTGATTTACAGCATTTTGGAGCAATGTTTGGGCAAAATCGACAAAGGAAGCTATCCGCGAATTTACGATTTATTGCTCTCACTGGTTGAGGCAAATCAGTCTTTTGATACGGGCAAGGAAAATTTTCGTCACATTAAAGAAATTTTGAAAAAGGGCGAGCTTCGCCCTAAAGAACGCAACGATTTACAGGCTTTCGGCGTAACCTTTACCGAAAAAGGACACGGACACGACAAGGCATATTTCGGCGAGCCGAAGTACGGCGTTACGATTTCTCTGACGCCGAGCGACCGCAAAGGTGCGCAAAATAATGCGTCTGATTTTATCAAGCCGTTTGATATTTACAGAAAATTTTTGTAACCGTTTATTTTTCCGAAAATTGTCAATACTTTTGATATACATTCGAAAGGAGTGACTTTTTATGGAGAAATTAACAACGGAACGATTAAAAATCGGTGCGCTTATTTTTGCAACCGCAACGGCGGCTGTTTGCGCGGGGTTTGTTCTCGGTTATTTTGCCTTCGGAAGAGCTGCGACAAATACGCTTGTTGAGGCGCAAATTGCCGTTCCGCTAAATTATGAGGAGCCGCCCGAACCGGAAGAACCGGAGCATAAATTTGTTGTAACGTCGCGCGATGACGCAATTATTGTTTACTCTGCGGGCGAAGAAGCGGACATCTTTGATGTAGCGGTCAACGCTCTGCCCGAGCCGGACAGAGAGCGTCTTTTGCAAGGAATTTTCGCGAATACCGAAGAAGAACTGGCGCGAATTTTGGAGGATTACGGCAGTTAGGGCGTGTTGAAATGAAGGTACTGCACATGATTTCCGGCGGCGATAAGGGCGGCGCAAAAACTTCGGTTTTCGCGCTTCTTTTGGCGTTAAACGAAGAGGTTGACATCACCGTTGCCTGCTTTACGGAGGGCGTTTTCTATCGGGAAGTTTTGGAATTGCCCGTAAAATCGGTTCTTTTCAAGCAAAAATTTCGCAACGATTTAAGCATAATCGGCAAATTGTCGCGATACGTGCGGCAAAACGGCTTTGACATCATCCACGCGCACGGCGCACGTGCAAATTTTATTTCGATGATGTTAAAGCCTTTTGTTTTTGTGCCGATTGTTACAACCGTACATAGCGATTATAAGCTGGATTTCACGGACAAATTCTACAAACGGCTGTTTTACACCGGGCTTAATTCTGTCGCGCTTCGTACGCTTGATTATTACATCGGCGTGTCGGAAGAATTTCGCAGAATGCTGATAAATCGCGGCTTTGACGAAAGTCGCGTGTTTTCGGTGTACAACTCGTTGGACTTCAAAAAAGAAATTTCATTTTGCCCCAAAGACGAATTTTTGCAACGCTACGGCATAAACGCCGAGGGAAAAATTTTGGTGGGAATTATAGGGCGATTTGATTTTGTAAAGGGACACGATATTTTTTTGCGGTGCGCCGCGCGCGTCAAACGCGCGGTGAACGCCGGAGACACGTGCGGGTTCCAACACGTTCCCTCGAAGCCGGAGCGCGTCAAACGCGCAACGGAAGCCGGGGACACGTGCGGGTTGCAACACATTCCCTCGAAGCCGGATGCAGCGTCGGAAGCCGGGGACACGTCGCACGAGCCGCACATTCCCTCGAAGCCGGATGCGGCGTCGAAAAAAGAATTCCTCTTTCTGCTTGCCGGCGAAGGCCCGGAGGAAGCGACGCTCCGAAAGCTCGCGGAATCCCTCGGAATTGCGGAAAACGTGGTTTTTTGCGGGTTTGTGAACGATATTTTCAGCTTTATCAATGCGATTGACATAAATGTTTGCGCGTCGCGCTCGGAAAGTTTTCCGTTTATGCTTTTGGAAGGCTCGCGGCTGAAAAAGCCTACGGTTTCGACGGCTGTGGGCGGGATTCCCGAGCTTATTTCGTCCGGCGAAACGGGATTTCTTGTTCCGGACGGCGATTATGCCGGGCTTGCCGAAAAAATTTTGTTTTACGCAGAAAACCCCGAAACAGCGGCATTGCACGGCGAAAATCTCCATTTGCGCGCGAAAACCAATTTTTCCAAGGAGAGTCTGCAAAAAAAGTCGGTTGAAATATACGAAGAGATTTTGCGCAAGGAAAAGGCGGCAAATCGCCTTTTCGACGTTATGCTTACCGGCTATTACGGTTATGCGAACTCCGGCGACGATGCAATTTTGGACACGATAATTAAGTCGCTTCGCAATGAACGCGACGGACTTTCGCTGTTGGTTTTGAGCAAAAATCCGCAGGAAACAACCCGCGATTACGGCGTTTTTGCAATTCATCGGCTTAATTTTTTTCGTGTGCGGCGATACATGAAGCGTTCGCGCTTAATTGTGTACGGCGGCGGCAGTCTGATGCAAGATATTACAAGCACGAGGTCGCTTGTTTACTACACTTTTCTTGTTCACTTGGCAAAACATGCGGGAATGCGCGTGATGCTTTACGGCAACGGAATCGGACCGATTATCAAACCGCGCAACGAAAAAAAGGTTCGCCGCGCTTTGAACAAATGCGATTATATCTCGCTTCGCGACCCCGAATCCTTGGAATTCATCAAGAAAATCGGGGTGAAAAATCCGAACGTTGCCGTAAGTATCGACCCGGTTTTTAACATCGCGGAGGCGGAGGCAGAGCCTCTTTTCGCCGGGGACACATCCGAAGAGCTTTTGCATTCCCTCGAAGCCGAAAATTGCTTCGCGGTTTCGCTGCGGCCGTGGCAGTATAACGAACCCGGATTTATCGAAAAAATTGCACATGCAATCAATCATGCCGCCGAAAATTACAATCTCACGCCGCTGCTTATTCCCATGCACCTCATGGATGTTCCGATTTTAAAGGAAACCGCCAAACGCCTGCATTGCCGGCACGAAATTCTCACAAAGGTGTACGATTACAAAACGATTATTGCGATTATTGCCCGCACCCGATTTGCAATATGTATGCGGCTTCACGCCCTGATTTACGCCGCCGGCGCAGGCGTACCGATTATCGGCCTCGTTTACGACCCCAAGGTTGCCGGTTTTATCTCCTACATGAACGAAGAAACCGCCGTTGATACCGCAAATTTAGACTTGCCCGCCCTGCTCGCCATGATTGACCGCATCATGCAAGACCCCGCCGCCGCAAAAGAAAAAATCGCCCGCGAACGCGAACGACTCAAAAAATTAGCGGGGCGTGATGCAAAAGTTGCGGTCGGGTTATTGACCGTTTGAAGTTAGGCGCAACAACAGATAAACCGAAAAAACGCAAACCATACTGAGCAATGTCCCAATCAGGAAATATTCAGCGCGGCTGTTTTTTGGGGCTTCACTGGACTTGCTTAACCGCAACCTTGCGCGAAAGTTCGTCGATTTAACGCGGCTGTTTTTTTGGGTTTCCCCTTTTAAAATTTCGGGAAAGCGCATGACGGCTTTTGCCGTAACAACAAAACCGATTGTTCCGATGGCATCGTTTAACAGCAGAAAAAAGACAATCAACCGCTCTAAATATCCAATCATTATGCCTCCGTTCGGGATGATTTTGGCGGGGTCGGGTTCGGTTTCGCTTTGGTCGGCTTCGTTTTGGTCGGCTTTACATGAGTTCGTTTCAGCATCGTGTTTGAAATTCCAAATTTCGTTGCTTTCTATCAACTTCCCCACAGGGCGAAGAATAACCAACACCCCCAACAGCGTCCAATACGGGTTGTCAAACAGCAACGAAAGTCGAGAAAAAATATTTTCGGCTAATTCCGCCGCATGTGCCGACATCGCGATATTGTCGCTGAATATGCGCCATACCAAAAAAATTACTGCAATATGTAAAAGCTGCCCGGCGATAAAGGGCTTTTTTGCAAACCGCTTAACTCTGTCCGGGTTCGAAATAAAATAGTGCGATATGCCGACGGCAAGGAAAATACATACCAATGCTAACGAAAACTCCATTACGGAAAACAATACTGCGCCCATAACTAACGCATAGCACAAGTCATACCGCGCAAGACCTTTTCCGCTTGGCGATTTATCCGACCGCACGTAAAAGTCACCGATAACATGTCCGAATAAAAGCAAAAAAAGTAAAGGATGGTATGTCATTTGCCCGCCTCCCGATGTGACATTAAAAACGACAACTCATTTTGAACCTCTACGATGTACTTATGTGTCGGGGGCAGGTTATCTTCAAATAACCGGAGTGCTTTCTTGTAATATGAAATTGCACTTGAAAAATCCCCCTCAAGATAATAGCAACCGGCGATATTCCCTAATGTAACAGCATACTCAACAGGTCTTTTGTCCTTATCTTGGGCGGTCAAAAATTTATAGTACAACTCCTTTGCATTTTCATATTCACCCTGTAAATCATACGTTGCAGCAAGCTCGTGATACAATTCGACAATGTAAGGATGACCGTCATTCACTGCATTACGTGCTGTATCTAAAGCCTCATTGTAATATTTTGTCGCATCCGCCATATTGTTCACATAGCGGCAAAGCCCCGCTTTTTCGCCCAATGTTTCGGCATATTCAAGCCTAGCCTTGGGCATGGATTCTTGAATGCGCAAGGCTTCAGCGATACTTTCTTCTGCCTTCTCATATTGTGCAGTCCTTGTATATATCTTCGCAAGCATGTTGTATATTGCGATAAATTGGGCATCGTCCGGGTTTAAGTTTTGCTTTGCTTTGCTGAGTGCTTTTAGGGCGGGCTTCAACGCTCCGGCAAAATCGTGACGCTTGGCCATGCGCAGTGCCACATTAAAAAACGGAATATGGCTTTCATCGCCGGGGGGCGTGCCGTCCACTATATGTTCGTCCATCTTAATAAGTGCTTCGGTTAATCCGTCCCATGCCGCGCGGTAGGCTTCATAGTTTGCCGCTTTAAGCTGCTTGGTTACCACTGGAGCGGAGATGTTCAGCTTACGAGCAACGGCTTTTTGATAATCATCGTGATTTTCCATTGCCCATACAATCTCCCGTTGCTTATCCGTCCAACCCTCGGTTAATGCGGACAGTAACGCCAAGTTTCCTTCCGCAAGACCTTGCGCCCAGTTTCCGATGTCGAAATGAACCTGCAACCAATGCCGGCTGTTTCTTTTTTTAAGCTCCGCTAATCGCTCCAACGCACGATAGAATGCAGGACCGTCGGCTTTATTGCGGTCGCCGTCGGTTACCGACAGTTCCCCCAAAACAACGCTGATACGCACGGTGGTTTTTTCTTCCGAGTAAAATGCCTTAATAATGTCCCGCACAATTTGCGGCGCATAGGATTGCGTAAGAATAACCCCTTCAAAAGCATCGCCGCGCACCATGCCGAAATCCGCCATCACAGAACTCATATATTTTGTATTGATTCTGTCAAACGCATACTGCGCCGCACGCTTGACCGCTTGCCTTGTTTCATCGCTTAATTCACGGGAATTTATAATATCGCCCATGACAACACAGTACATAATTTTATTCCTTCCGGCGGCTGATTTCCGCAACCGGGTCGCCTCCTTTCGCAGTGTATACCAATTTAGGCTACAGGACAAGCAATTGCCCTTAATTGGTGCACAAGCTGCAAATTAACCTTTTTTGGTATATATCATTTTATTCAGTATCCCCGATTCGGTGATTTTTACACCCTATGCATTTCATAAAAAAAGCGCGTTCTTGAAAAAAATCAAGAACGCGCTCTTTTTTTTGCTTTTCAAATCAACCGGGTTGCGCTGCCCCTGCGAACGCCTGCCGACCGGGTCTGCTCAGAAACTTTTGAAAAAGTTTCATCAAAACTTTAATAAAAAATCGCGCTTCGCGCGATTTTAACGGTTTTTGCCCCGCTTTTTTCAAAAAGCGGGTGGGGGCACATGGGGGCGAAGCCCCCATATCCGGCTATAAAACCAACATCTCCGCGATTTTCAAATCAAACGGGGTTGTTATTTTGATATTCGCCGGGTCGCACGGGACAATCTTCACCGAAATTCCCGCCCGCTCCGCGAGGGAGCTGTCATCGGTAGCGGCGGAAAGTGTGCCGTCGGCGTCGGCGAGTTCGTAGGCGCGTAAAATTTCGCGATATGTAAAGCCTTGCGGCGTTTGCGCCCGCCACAATGCGGCGCGGTCGGGCGTGGCGGCGATTAAACCGTTCGCGTCCGCTTCTTTTATTGTGTCCGTTACCGGCGACGCCGCAATTGCCGCGCCGTATTTTTTTACGGCGGCGGATACTTTTTCGATTATTTCGTGTGTGACAAAGGGGCGTATTCCGTCGTGGATTAAAACGATTTCGCTGTCGGAAAGGCATTGCAATGCCGCAAATACGCTTTCCGCGCGAGTTTTTTTGCCGGTTACGATGTGCCTGACTTTGGGCAAATTGTATGCCGAAACTTCGGCGGCGTAACCGTCGGGAACTGCAACGGCTATTTCCGCCACAATTTCGCAGGAATCAAAAACGGCGAGAACACGCTTTAAAATCGGCTCGCCGCCAAGCTGTAAAAATTGTTTGGGAACGTCGCCGCCGACCCGCACACCCGCGCCCGATGCGGGAATTACCGCAGTTATCTTCACGTCACAACCACAACCTTTTCCGGATAAACCGACGCAGGCGAACTGGCGGTTATCATGTCTGTCCAGATGAAAAATTCCATGCCGGGAACGATGTCGGCGGGGGAAAGCCGACCGTGCCGAGGGTGAATAATTGTTGTGTCGGCGGTAATTGCAACACGATATCGCTCGTTTTCGCATAAAAACACTGCGGAATCATCGCCGGTTACAATATTCTCGCCGACTGTAACCGTAAATGCCGCCGCGTTTTCGTCCGACCAGTTCAGCCACAACACAACCGACGACAGAGGCTCGTCGCCGCGCAAACTGTACGCCGCCCGAACGTCAATGCCCTCACGAAGCGCGTTCGCGCTTACGCGAAACCCGGTTGTTAAATCGTAAATCGGCGCATTGCCCGCGCTTACAAGCACGCTTGCAAATCCGCTTTCGCTCAAGGGTTCGCCGACAACATGCAACACATCGCCGCTCATTTCCATGATAAACCCTATTGTTTCGCCAACATTATCACTGCGGGCATAAACTGTCAAACCTGCGCCGGCAATCAAAATCGCCGCAAACAGCGCGAAAATCCATGTTTTCATTTCAACCTCCGAATTTTGTGAAATCTCGACAGGTTTATTATGCCCCGGCATCCCGGAAAAATATGCATATTTTCCGAAATCAAAAAATAGGATGGACATGAGCGGATTTTCAAGCGAGGTGAAATGAAATGAATCGAGTTCCTTACAGGCGTGTTTTTCCGTCGCGCATGAGCGGAGTCGGCGGGTCTGTTGTCGGGCGGCGAACGATGAAAACATCGCGAACATCCCGCGCATACGACACATTTTCCGGCAGCCACGCTCATTACGAACCGGAATACAACCACGCGCATTACGAACCGGAATATGAACCCGCCGCAAATGCGTACATGCCTCCGCCCTACGTTGCGGCGAGAATGCAGTCGGGCAGAATGTCCGAAGACCCCGCTTTGCTTCCGAAGCTCCGCAATGAAATGCAGGCTTCGGGGCATTTTCTGAACAGTCGGGGATGCAAATCGGGGGAAGCGGATGTTGACGAAATCGGTGCGCGCCGCCCCCGGCGACCTTTTCGCCTTAACACCGACCCCGACCCGGCAGAACCGTCACGCAACGAAACCTTCATTTTGCAATGCATGGTGAGCGGGGTTTTGGTGGTATTTGCGGCACTTATCGGGATGGCGCAATTCGACGCAGCCGAGGGCCTGCGAAACGGATTGCGCAGCGCGCTTTCCGGCGCGGAAACGCCCGCAGAACTTTTTGAGGACGTTCGCGGATTATTCCCCGACGCACCGGCATATGTTCCCGAGACGCCGGAGGCAGACGAGCCTCTGCTGCTTCTGCCGGAAGCCCCTCTGACGACAGAATACGAAAGCCCTCCGCAGATTCCGGGGTCGTCAGAAATGCCGGAACTGCGGTAGCCGAAAAGGCTGATGTTTGGATTGCGCCTGCAACGGGGCGAATATCGTCGCCGGCGGGGCATCGAATAAATCCGATAACCCGGCGACCCGAATTTCACGACGGCATCGACATCGCGATTCCGGTAGGAACGCCGATTCTCGCGCCGAAAGCGGGCGAGGTTACGGCAAGCGGATTTTGCAACGGATACGGATTTTTCGTGCGCCTTGCTCATGCCGACGGGTACACGAGTTTTTTCGGGCATTTGAGCTACGCGGTTGCCGAGGTCGGCGAATTTGTGCCGCAAGGCGCGCAAATTGCCTACTCGGGCAACACCGGGCAATCAACCGGCCCGCATTTGCATTTTTCGATTTTTCGCAACGGGCAGTTTGTGAACCCGCTGAACCGCGTAGAAATTTAGAAGGGGGCGACCTTATGAACATTGTAATAACCATAGTTTTGTTGGTTGTATCGTTATTGATTCACGAATACGCACATATTTTTGCCGTGCGATTTTTCGGCGGAAAAATTGAACGCGCCGGAATTTTTCCGCTCGGATTTTTCGCAAAAGCGCGGCAGCTCGATACGCTTTGCGGGTGGGAGCGATATATAATTTTTGCGGCGGGTTCGGCAATGAACTTCGCAATTGCGGCATGGGCGGTTACAGTGTCGCGGGTATCGTATGTAGGGGTGGAATGGCTTGATTCTCTTGCGTTTTACAATGCGGTGTTGGGAATTTTTAATTTAACGCCCGTGCTTCCTCTCGACGGCGGACGCATTTTGTTGCAATTTTTGGGCAATCGCGTGGGAATCTTACGCGCAAGCCGTTTCGTGAAGCGATTGGGAATTGTTGTTGCGCTACTGTTTATTTGCCTCGGCGTGGTACAAGCAGTGCTGTTTCCGTTCAATATAACGCTTTTTTGCGCGGGGGTTTTCCTCCTTCGCAAGAATAAAAACATCGAGCCGGAATTACAAGCGGCGTTTCATGCCGCTCTTGCGGGCAAGGAATCCCGCGCGCGAACTCTGCCGGTACGAGACATTACTCTGCCGCCGGAAACGCCAATCAAACACGCGCTCGAACGTCTCGCCGGCGATTATTTTATCGTATTTCACATGAACGAAGAGAGTGCTGAAAAAAAACGCCCGCTCCGTGAGCAGACGCTTATCGAACATGTTTTTAAAAACGGCATGGTCGGGACGATTGGGGATATTCTATAGCGAACGCACCTCGCGTTCGTTACAACACCAACGCCGCAAGCTCCATAGGGGGAACAATCTCCCCGCCCCTGTACACGCGCATAATTCCGGCAGAAAATTCGTCCGCAAGAATAATTTCTCCGTCGTTTCTGAAAAATTCGAATTTTATATCGTAGAGTTCAAGCCCCTTTGTTGCCAAATCATCGGCGATAATGCGGGCGATTTTTTTTGTAAGCGCGGCGCAAACATCGTATTCGTCGGCGGTCATTATGCCGAGCGCGACGATGGTTTCTTTTGTGGCGGGAGGGTCTTGCCGCTCGTCATCTTTGAGCGTAACTTCAACGAGGCAATCAAGCTCCGCACCTTTTTTCACATACGCGCCGTATCTCCGCACAAAACTGCCGTCGGCACGAAGCCGGCACACAAACTCCACGCCGCCGCCGAACACACTCCCCGCTTTTACAACCATTTCAGCTTTCGCAACGTCGCCGGAAATATAATGCGTGGGAATGCCCGCCGCATTCATCATTTCAAAATAATGCACCGACATCCGCAACGATTCACGCCCGAGTCCCTCAATGCTTAAACCGACGGCGTTTTCCCCGGGGTCGAAAACGCCGTCGCGTCCGGTTGCATCGTCCTTAAATTTCAGCGTTATTGTGTTGTTGTCGTTTTCGTACACGTTTTTCGTTTTGCCTTCGTAGAGAAGTTTCATTGGGACTCTCCTTCTGTTTTGAAAGATATATACAGTGCGCTACATATCGGGAAGCGGGAGCGCGCCCTAAGGTCTGCCCTGCACACGATTTACTCGGTAAACATTTATCGTATGCGGGTCGATTCTTTCAGTTTGCAGGGTATCGCGCCAACCGGCATATTCTTGCCCGGGCAGAACGCGGAAAAAGCAGCTTTCAAAATCCGACTCCGGGAGTTCGACGTCGAAAAGGTTTTCAAATTGCCGTTGCGAATGCTCATCTTCAATGGTGAGCCGGGTGATGAACAGCAAATTATAATCGACGCCCAATTTGCCGTCGGGGCGAAGAAAGTAACGTTGCGCCTCCGTATACTCGCCGACATGTACGGTCATTACATGCGTATGAACGGTATATTGCCGAACGCGCTCGCCCCGCACCGAATCCAAACCGGAAGATATTCCGATGAAAGCGACAACGGCAAGCGGCAACATCATCGCGCCGGCAATAATCCGCCGCCTTATATTTTTTTCGCGAGAACGCATCCACCATACCGCTCCCGCAACTGCCGTTAAAATCGGCACTCCGATAAACAGCAAAAAAAGCCCGGAAAGCGCGGAATCCGGGTTGCTGCTGTCAAACATAGCAACGAGCAAAATAATCAATCCGACAGTTCCGATAATCATCGCCGTCACCCCCTAAATATCCGAGCGATAAAATAAATTTTCGCACTTGATTTTTTTTATGTCGCGATATAATTCGCGGCGGGCGGTTGCCGCATTTTGTGCCTTGCGGGCGGCAAAAAGTACGCGCCCGCCCTTTGTTACAAACGCGCCGGCGTCGTTTTTGTCTGTGCCGCAATGGAAAAGGAGAGTTTCCGGGGCGAGCTTATCGAGTCCGTTGATAACAAAGCCGCTTTCGTAGTCATCCGGGTAGCCTTTCGAGGCGAGAACAACGCCCAAAACTTCGTCGTCGCTCCAAACCGGCTCGGGGTCTTTGCCGTCGAGAATGTCGTTAATCAGCTCAAAGAGGTCGCTTTCGAGGCGCGGCAGAATAACCTGCGTTTCCGGGTCGCCGAAGCGGGCGTTAAATTCGATGACCTTCGCGCCGGCGCGGGTCGCGATTAAACCGGCGTATAAAATTCCGGTGAAGGGTCGCCCCTCCGCAACCATTGCCTTTACCGTCGGCAGCAGAATTTCCGTTCGCGCCGCTTCAATTATTTCGTCGGAAATTTGCGGCACAGGCGAATACGCTCCCATTCCGCCCGTGTTCGGACCGGCGTCGCCGTCAAATGCGCGCTTGTGGTCTTTGGCAATAACCATCGGAAAAATTCGCTCGCCGTCCGCAAATGCCATAAACGAAAATTCCGTTCCCGCCAAAAATTCCTCAATAACAACCGTGTTTCCCGCCGCCCCGAACCGCTTGTTTTGAAGCATTTGCGCAAGCGCGGCCTCGGCTTCGTCGCGGGTTTCGGCAATTACTACGCCCTTGCCCGCCGCAAGCCCGTCCGCTTTTAGCACAAACGGCGGGCGGCGCGTTTTGATATACGCCGACGCACTCGAAAAGTCTGTGAAAACTTCATAATCCGCCGTGGGAATTTTATATTTTTTCATCAAATCTTTGGCGAAGCTCTTGCTGCCCTCGATGATTGCGGCGTTTGCTCGCGGGCCGAAAATTTTCAGCCCTTCCTTTTCGAAAAAGTCAACGATTCCGCCCACAAGCGGCACTTCCGGCCCGACAAATGTAAGCGCGACCTCGTTTTCCTTCGCGAACGCCGCAAGCGCGGCAAAATCATTTATTCCGACGGGAACGCATTCGGCGACCTGCGCGATTCCGGCATTTCCCGGCGCAACGAATACCTTTTCAACCTGCGGCGACTCCGCAAATTTTATCGCAAGTGCGTGTTCGCGCCCGCCCGAGCCGATTATAAGTACGTTATTCATGTGTAAAACCCCTTCATTTATTATTCTTTTGAATCATTCGCAAGAAGTCCAATCAAAGCAGGTTCGATTTTTCAAAGCAGTGGTTATGAACTCCGCCGCCGCAACGTGCGCGGGATGAATTTTATACGCGTTGAGAGCTTCTTCGCTTTCGAACGTGCTGTCGAGCATGATGTCGGTGTTGCTGTACGGCAGCTCGTTGATGCGAACCTTCATTTCAATAACGCCGTCGAGGGCGACGAGTGCTTCCAAGTCGTGCTTAATTTTTTGCGCGTTTGCGGCATTTTCCGCGTCCGAAAAATTTTCTGCGTAATTCCACATAACAATGTGCTTTAACATAATGCACCTCCGAGGCTGAGTTTATCATATATCGGGATATAGTGAAACAAGGTAAAAGCATTCTTGTTTCACCCCCAAACACTCGCACTTTTGTAGCGAACGCACTTGAGAAATCCGTTCAGGTTTCGTCGGAAAACGCGCAGAAGCCCGCGATTTCCCGACTCGCCTTCACGGTTCTCAAAGGCGTTCGCTATACTTGCGC
>WQVC01000006.1 GCA_009781765.1 Defluviitaleaceae bacterium
AAACGACTAAAAACTTTGAAGGGGATGACACCTTATCAATTCATTGTCAAATCTTGGGGCGATAATCCCGACGTTTTTTTAGATGAACCGTGCCACCTCAATCTGGGACTTTACACCTAGCACGGTATTTTAAAAACTGCAAACATTTGTATATTTAAATCCATCTACTTTGCGCCTACCGAAAAATATACACCAAAAAATGATGAAAGACGCTTCCCGTTTCGGGAGCGTCTTTTTCATGGTTAGTTCCAATCAATATCATCATTTACTGAAAAATACAAGGTTTGTACAAATGGTGCGGTTTTTGCAGAAGATGCTTTAAAACCTGTAAAAATATTCACCCCGCTCTTTAAGCAGGATACATTTGGCAACCATTGTTTCCAGTATTGCACCTATTTGCGGCGGTGTAACCGAACACCGGTCTCCGTCTTTGTATTTGCAACCACTTATATGATTATTGATGCATTCACAGTTGCCGTTGGCGAAAAAACTACTATCGAATCCGTGTTGTAACTTGCGCCTCTTCAGCCAAATTTCATTCGCCATACACATTTCGCCTTCGTATTCATCCAGCCGCACAACTGCTTTTCCCATTACGTCAACTTGTTTGATGGCTAAAACTAATGCAATGAAAGCCGGTGGCACGAAAACACCGGCCAAAGACAATGCTATCACTATAGTAGACGCTTTCACGCTGATGTGGTAGCTTCCGCCGGCGAAACCCCGCCTGCCTGATTTCACTTTTTCAAAACGCTCGTCACCTTCTGAAGGGAACTCCGGCTTGCTCAGCTCTGAGAGCAGAGCCTTAATAGCAGTTTCGTCCGCATCCGGCGGCAAAAGGCTTTGAGTCGTTGCCCATTTCAGAAGCTCAGATTTCAGCTTCGACACATTTCCTTCAAAAGAGAAGCAAAGTTCTTCTTCGGGTGGGGTATTGAGTTGTTGCATCTCTGTTCAACTCCCTTGCTTTATTTTTCTTGCGGTGATTTCATTCGTGTTATGACCTTCGAAACTATTGCATCCGATATTTGCCGAAAGCGTTCCGTATTTCTTTTTATGAGATTTTCTTCGAATTCCAATTCTGCCTTTGTTGAATCGTCCGCAATAGCCTGTAAATAGCCTCTGAAAAGCTCGGCATTGTACGAATCAGATTCCCAATTGTTCAAAATGCCTGTTGCCAGTTCAACCGAATTTTTTTGAAACATGTCAATTTCGGAAGGTGTTATTTCAGAATCTCCTCCTTTTTTAAAGTGCTGTTGCGGGAGGTGTAACAATACGCGGAAAAAATCTCCGATTATGTCAAAAATGTTCTCATTGAAATGAAAATTTGCTTTTTTCATCAATTCCCTGCAAATATCATCAATTGCGACCAAAATGCAGTGTATTCGTTGGATATGCTCCGGATAGTCGGCTTCACCCTGCGCATATTGTTCGGGTTGCGGTATTGTTATAAAAGCCAGAATTGCGCCCATCGCAAAGGCTAAAATATCCAACTCTTTTTCTTCATCGGAATCATCGGAAAACAATATAGGCGTTAAGATGCTTTCTGTTGCGAACAAATCCGCAGCCAGTTCTTGTGTTATGTTTTTTTCCACTGAAACACGCTTTCCGGAGCTGTCATTAAATTCGTGCAAAAGATAGTGATGCATATGCTCGTGCAGCACCAAAAATTGAGCTGCAAAAATCATTGAATGAACAGAGAATATTTGCAGCAAATCAGCATTAAATGTTCCGGACAACACTCTTTCGATTTGCACAGCAAGCAACTCTGTTGCATGACAAATTGCTTGTATGTTTTCAGCATAGAGTACAAGTGCAACATCATTGTCATTGATTTTACAGAAGGCGGGGACGGGTTCGTCACCTTCTGTTCCCGTTGCACAGAATAAATGAACATCCAGATAGCTTCTGTCTTTGTATGCCGATTCGGGAAATAATGTTTCTTCAGTGGTTGTTACAATGGTTGTTATGATATTGTTGACGTAGAAGGGATATGGTGATTTATATGCTTGGAAAAGCGTTAATTCCACCCCGAATTCTTCCTTGTACTTTTTTATCAAGGCTTCCGCCAGTTTTGGTTTTTCAGTTGCCAACCTCGCCAATATGCCGCATCGAAATTCAGCTTCACCGGAAAGTTCGCCTATTTTTCGAGCAAGACTCCAAAAATTTTTTAACGCTAAAGTATCGCCTTGTCGTGCCGCGCGAGAATACAGTTGCAATGCCGCAAAAAAGTTTTGCGGTAACCCTCCGTGTCCACCCTCGTACATAAGCCCCAAGTTGATTTGTGCTTGGTCTAATCCCTGCATTGCCGCTTCATTGTACAATTGTGCGGCATATCCCCTGTCAAGCGGCGCACCGTCCCCGTCCTCATGGAGTGTGCCAAAATGAAACATGGCAACAGTATTCTTTTTTTTGACGGCTGAAATGAGCCAATATATAGCCTTTTCTTCGTTTCTCGGAACACCGCTGTCATACAGCAGATACAGTTCAAACATTGAGCATGATACACCCTGTTCTGCCGCTTTCAGAAAATTTTCTTCTGCTAAAGCATAATTTTTGTCCACGCCGCGTCCGTAGAAGTAATCCAGTCCCTTTTCGTGATACTGTAACTTATCCATTTGCATCCTCCTCAGTATTTCGCCTTCAAATTTTTTGAAAAATATGTATTGTAATTATATGGCGATTTCGACAGGAAAACAAGAGGCACGTCAAAAAAGGCGACCGGCTCTCTCGAAAATTTCGAGAACGCGCGAACGCACTTGAAGAAGCCCGAACGCTCGCAAGGGCGTCCGCTGTATGTAATCGGATGTTCCGATTTGGCTGCTTTGATTTTTATTTGATTGGCTTTTTTTAAGTAAGTAACCGAAGTCCCGGGAGCTTCGGCAGGTTGCCGCTTCATATAAAAGGTGTGCACGTGGGCGTCAACATTCGGTCGGCCGTGTCCGAACGGGTCTGCCCTCTTTCATATAATGCGGCGGGTGTTGCAGTTGTTGCTGTGGTACGGGTGAAGCATTGGTGGTACAGGTACTGCATGGTGGTACGGTGAAGCGTGGTGTTGCGGTGTTACAAGGCGCAACCGTTATACAGCGGCTTCGGCACGGAGCGGTGCGGTCAGTTTCAGGGCGAACCCCTTCCTGAGATGGCAAAACACGTCCTTTGGCATGAAAGCGACTGCTTTGTTTCTCGGTTGCAGGGCAAGTATACTTCAACTCTCATGCGCAGATATCCGGAACCGTTCCGGGAAATTTTCCAGGAATTTTTCCCGGAGCGGAAGCGACTGCTTTGCCGATATCGCGGTTTGCGCTTCGGTACGTAAAACTTGCTATGCATGTACGCAAATTTTACGCACGTTTTGGCAAACCGCAATATGTTTTCTCCGCCGGCATGATTTCAGCCCCTCCCCGCATATACTGAAACAGCAATTTTGTTTTGTGCGGAATTGCTCTATTGAAGGGGCTGATTAAAATGAAACAAATCATTCGCGAGAACATCGCGCAAATGGACATTTCGGCGGGCGGCGGGATTTTCGGGCGCAAGGCGCGAATTGATACGATAAATCATCCGGTTCTTGTGCTTGGGCTCGGCGGCACGGGAATCGACGCGCTTTTGCGGTTGAAATATCAAATAAATCGGCGGTTTAAACTGCCGGATAAAAAATCCAAGCCGGACAATATCGAGTATCTCGCGCTTGAAACAAACGAGCATGACCGCAAAAAATATCGCGGCATCTCTCTTGATGCATACACGGAAACCGTTTTGCTCTCGAACGCGGGAATCGGCGCGATTTTGAACAATCGTTCGACGCTTCCGGAATATATCAGCACGTGGCTTAACCCCGATTTGACTATCACCGACGGCACAAAAGGTGCAAGCGGAAATCGTCAGGCGGGGCGGCTTTTGCTGTTCGAAAAAATTAACACCGCTATCGACGCAATTTCAAATAAAATTAAATCGCTGCGCTCCGACCGCGAAAATAAATTGCTTGTGTTTGTGCTTTCGGGGGTTTCCGGCGGAACGGGCGGCGGTATGTTTTTGGACGTTTCGTACATTGTGCGCGGACTTATGGAGCGCGAATACGGCGCGAAAGGCATCGACAAAGTTGAAATTACCGGCTATTTATTCACGCCGGACGTGCATCTCGCGGGCAACAACATGAGCATCCACACCGAGGAATACATACAGCGCAACGGTTATGCCGCCCTCAAAGAGTTGGATTATTTTATGAATATCGAAGAACGCGGCGAGCGTTTTCATCAAAAATACGGTACACGGCTTGAAGTTAATTCCGCGCTCGCGCCGTTCAATTTGTGCCACCTTGTTTCCGCCTGCAATATCGACGGCGTTTTTTTGAAAAATGCCTACGACTACTGCATGAACGTAACGGCGGAAAACATCGTGAACTTTCTCGCGCTTGAGGACAAGGAAAGCGGCAGCGAATTTGCCGTGCAGGATTATCACAGCAATTTGATTTCGAATATCGCCGCAATGACGAGCAATTTGCCGCCCGGCGTCGCATCGTGCGCGAATTTTTCCTACAATATAATCGGCGCGTCGGCGGCGATTTTGCCCACCGAGGGCATCAACGCACAACTCGCACACGGCGTTTTGAACGAAATGAGCGAGATGTTCGACGCAGAACCGGACGATTTCGATTTGCAGGAATTCGCAAAGCCCCTTGAAATTTCCGCGCTCGGAGCAGAGGTTGCCCGCGCGTTGCCGCCGATTAAGCTCGACTATGCCGAAACGGATTATTTCAGCCACCGCAACGTCGTCAAAACGCGCCGCGTTGACGTTGACGAAAAACTTGCCGAGCAATTTGCCGCCGCAAAACGCGAACTCTCCAAGGTTGGCGCGGTTGAAATTATCGAGCGCGTTAAGGCGGATTTGCGCGAAGTTTTCACCGACCCTGCGCGCGGCGCATTTTACACGACACGAATAATTTCCGGCGAAACAAATCCCTGCTTGCTCGCGAGAATCGGCGCGTACACAACCCACTTACGCGAAAAAATCGACGCAACCGCACACGAAACCGATGCCCTCGAAGTCGCTTGCGAAACCCGTTTCGAAGAGGCGGCAAAAGCAATCTTCTCAAAAGAAAGCAAAAAAAATGCCTACATTGAGGCGAAAGTTGCGGTATATCAATCCCGCCTGCAACGGGAAATTTTCATTCGGCTCATAGACATTTACAAAGAAATTCATAACGCCCTTGAACGCGAAAACGACAGCACGTATTCTGTTTACGCCGAGGTTTTGCGCGAAGTTCGCAGAATTTTTGAGCGTAACGCGGAAATTGTCGCCAAGCCGGACACGTCGCAGCGCACATTCGACCACGCGGTTATTTCCGTTTCGGAACTTGTGCCGGAAATCGAAAATATTTTACACGAATCGGGACGAGATTATATCACGCACGATTTTTTAAAAGCCCTTCTCAACAATCCCGACGACATAAACCAAACAATTTCGGATTTCATATTTGACAAATTCGGCACGTTTTTAACGCGCTCCATGTCGGAATTTTTCAGTCGCAACGGCGAGCGAACCGCCGAACACGTTGTTGAATCGGAAATCGCGCCCCGTTTGTATCGTGACGCAAAACCGATTTTTCATCTCGACAATACTGCCGGTATTTTTCATTTTCCGAGTTACGGCATGGTCAGCGTGCCGAAAAATACGCAGGAAATTTTGCGCGGAATCGAAGCATATCAAGGTCACGCGCTTGCAAATTTGCGCTTTAACATCCGCAAAAGTTCCATCGCCGACCGAATTTTTTGGCTTAACACGCAAAACGGCATCCCGCTTTTCGCATACGCGCCGATTCGCGTTTACGAGGAACTCTACGAGCGCACAATCGAAACCCGCGAGGGGGTCGGGCGACATTTAGTAATGAACGAGCGCGAAAATTGGATGAACTTGCCGTCGCCGTTGCCGGAAAAATTTTGGGGCGATACGTATTCAAACGCCCGGCAAAAAGCCGCCAACGACGAAGCCCGAAAAGTTTTTCGCCAAGGGATGCAGTACGAAACCCTCAAAAAGAACACCGACGAAAATTTTTTCATCCGCTATCCCAATTTAATCGAGCGAACCCGCCGCGAAAACGAAAAGCACATCGAGCTTTCAAAAGTTACGTGGATGGCCAAGGGTGCGTCGGGTTAAAATTGTAAAATTCTCGGGGGCTTCGCCCCCGAACCCTCACGAACTTTTTTAGAAAAAAGTTCGACAAAAAATCCAAAAATCGCGCATTTGCGCGATTTTATGATGGGGTCAAGGGGACATTGTCCCCTTGCAGGGGTTTGGGGACGGAGTCCCCAAGGTCTTTAGTAAGTGCATACGAGGCGGAGTCCCCGAGGTCTTAAAAATTGATTATCATTTCGGTGTAAACTTGCGCATCGGAATAACTTTCCGTTATAATGCATATTGTGAAATATATTTTATTAAAAGGATTGGATTCAACGTGAGTCCCGGTTTCGTAACAGTATCAGCAGTATCACTTATCGGGTTGATGGCATCTTCGGCGTTTTTGAGCGCGGCGGAAATGTCGTTTGCGTCGATTTCGCGCGCTCGCCTGAACAATCTGGCGGAAGGTGGCGGAAGACGCGGCAAACGTGCGCGTCTTATAGCCGACCTCTACGAAAATCGCTTCGACGAGGTAATTTCTACGTTGCTGATTTGCAATAATTTAGTGGCGATTGCGGCGGCAACAATGTCTGCGGCTTTATTTGCTGCAATTTTTGCCGTTTTCGGCGAAGAGTGGGAGTTTGTCGGCTACATCTTCTCAACAATTATTATTTCCGTGTTGATTATTATCTTCACCGACATTTTTCCCAAAAGTTTCGCCAAAGAGAAACCGGAAAAATACGCGGTCTTTTTTTTGCCGATTCTGCGTTTGCTGATGGCAATTTTTTGGCTTGCAAACAAGGGAATTCTGCGGCTTAAAAACAGCGTGGGCGCGAAAATGGCATCAAACGAAGAGGAAGTCGAAGCCGAACCGCACACTCTTTTGGAACAGGAACTCATTTTCATGGTGGAAGAAGCCGAAACCGACGGCATTATCAACGAAGACGACTCCGCGCTGATTACAAACGCCATTGAGTTTAACGAGGTATTCGTGGGCGATATTTTAACGCCGCGCGTAAATATCGACAGTATTCCGAGCGGCGCAAGCGTGGATGAAATTGCCGGGTTGTTTCTCAAAAACGGATATTCGCGAATGCCGGTAATCGGCGAGTCAATCGACGAAATTCGCGGCATCGTAAACCTGCGCGACTTTTTAAAATGCATGGCAACCGGCATGAGCGACAATCCCGTCACCCTCGACGACATTATGACGTCGCCGGTTTATACTGTGACCGGTGCGCCTGTGCGAGACGTTTTGACGCTGCTGAAAAAGCAAAAAAGCCACATGGCAATCGTCACAGACGAGTACGGCGGCACAGAAGGTCTCGTAACGATGGAAGATATTTTGGAAGAACTCGTCGGCGAAATTTGGGACGAAAGCGACGAAATAATCGAGGAATTTGTGCCGCTCGGCGACAGCAGGCACAAAATTCTCGGCACCGCCGACGTTGATAAAATGTTCGAATATTTCGACATCGAGGCAAAATCGGAATCGAATACCGTCGGCGGATGGATAGCGGACGTTTTGCGTCGTGTTCCGCAGGAAGGCGACAGCTTCGAATTTGAAAATCTCATCGTAACCGTCACAAAAACCGACGGTCGCCGCGCCGAAGAATGCGAAGTTTCCGTCGCAACCGAGGAAGAAGGCACAGCCGAGAGGAGAACAAGAGATGATTAAACGATACAGCGAGGGAGTGTGCGTCAGACGCGCAGCGAATACCGGGAGCATATGTATCGAGCCGCACATACCTTCGAAGGGTGCGGGCAAAGAACGCCCGGCAAAGCCGCCGGAAGCAAAAAACACCATGGCGTACAAAATTCTCGCCGCGCATAACGCGCCCGCCGATGACGCGCTTCTGCACATAAAATTTGACGCGCTCGCGTCTCACGACATCACGTACGTAGGCGTCATCCAGACGGTTCGCGCCGCCGAAAAGGATTTTGAAAAATTTCCGATGCCGTACGTTTTAACGAACTGCCACAACTCGCTTTCGGCGGTTGGCGGAACAACAAACAGCGACGACCACGCTTTCGGGCTTTCCGCCGCAAAAAAATACGGTGGCATTTTTGTGCCTCCGCATGTCGCGGTAATCCATCAATACGTGCGCGAGGAAATCGCCGCAGGCGGCAAAATGGTTCTCGGTTCGGATTCGCATACGCGATACGGTGCGCTCGGAACAATGGGCTTCGGCGAAGGCGGCGGCGAGCTTGTTAAGCAAATTTTGGGCAAAACATACGATATTTCCGCGCCGGAAGTTGTGGGCGTTTTGCTTACCGGAACGCCGCGTCCGGGCGTCGGGCCGCAAGATGTTGCCCTCGCGCTTATCGGCGAAGTTTTCGAGGACGGCTTTGTCAAAAATAAAGTTTTGGAATTTTTCGGGCCGGGTGTGGCAAATTTGAGCATGGATTTCCGCATGGGCATCGACGTTATGACAACGGAAACGACATGCCTGTCGAGCATTTGGGAAACCGACGGCAAAGTTGAAGAATTTTATGCAATTCACGGCAGGGCAGGGGATTTTGCAAAAATTTCCCCCGGCGAAACGGCGTATTACGACGGCTTAATCGAAATAAATTTATCGGAAGTTGTGCCGATGATTGCAATGCCGTTTCATCCGAGCAATGTGTTTAAAATTGAAGATGTAGGCGAAATTCGCTCCGACCAAGGCGTTATTGCGGGTTGTGCCGGCGGGCTGTACGAGTCGATTTGCGGTGCGGCGGAAATTTTGGAGGGCAGGGGAGTGGCGATGCCGCTTTCGGTTTACCCGGCAAGCCAGCCGATGTACCTGTCGTTGGTTCAAAACGGAACGGTGGCGCGGCTCATGCGCGAGGGCGCGATTTTACGCACAGCCTTCTGCGGGCCGTGTTTCGGCGCGGGCGATGTTCCGCGAAACGGCGGATTTTCGATTCGTCACGTTACGCGAAATTTTCCGAACCGCGAAGGCTCAAAGCCCGGCATGAATCAAAGCGCGAAAGTCGCGTTGGTTGACGCTCTTTCAATTGCCGCAACGGCGGCGAACGGCGGAATTTTAACCCCCGCAACGCAGCTTATCGAATCAAACCCCAACATACCGAAATATTTTTTCGACTCGAAAGTTTACGCGAATCAAATTTTCAAAAGTGCAGGCAAACCCGACAAAACCGTCGAGCTTGTTTACGGCCCCGGTATTCGCGATTGGCCGGAATTTAAGCCCCTCGGGGCGAATATGCTTTTGCAGGTTGCGTCGCTGATTACGGACGATGTGACAACAACGGATGAGCTTATTCCGTCGGGTGAAACATCCACGTTCCGCTCAAATCCGTACGCACTTGCGGAGCATACTCTCTCGCGCAAAGACCCGGAGTACGTCGGGCGGGCGAAGCAGTCGAATAAATGGGCGCGGGAATGGGGACGAATTGCGCAAGCGTGCAGCTCTTCGCCGTGTCCGCCGCATGACGAATGCCGGCACGATTGTCGAAATATTCCGGTTCTTTCCGATGCCGTTCGAGCGTTGCAAAATTCCGGTCGGTCTTTCTCGTTCGACTGCGCCGTCGGCAGCGTTATTTACGCGCGCAAACCCGGCGACGGTTCCGCCCGTGAGCAAGCCGCGTCCTGTCAGCGCGTTTTGGGCGGTTTGGCGAACATTGCAGTTGAATATGCCACGAAGCGTTACCGCTCAAATTTAATAAATTGGGGCATGTTGCCCTTCATTTTTCCCGACGAACCGGCGTTCGAAGTTGAGGATTTCATCTATATTCCTGAAATTCGCGATGCCGTTGAAAATCGCCGCGAAAAAATTCCCGCATTTGTTATCGCAAAAAGCGGCGACGTGCGAAACATCACCCTCGAACTCGTACTCACTCCCGCCGAAGCCGAAATTTTGCTTGCGGGCTGCCTGATTAACCTGTATTCGACGCAGGCAAACCGGGAAAAATAATTGTATATAACGCGAATCAAGAGTTCAGGATAACGCCTCGCCGAAAATGCCTTGTGGCGAGCGACCGGTCTTTTTTTCGGATGATTTTCCCGAAAAAAAGACAACGAGCGAGCCGTTTACAAGGCCGGGCGAGACGTTATTTCCTTCCCTTGATTCGCGTATACAGCGAGCGGGCTTCTCACGCGCGTTCGCCCCGGCAACGGAAAGGACTTTACATGGACATAATTATCGGAATTCTCATTTTTATTCTCATTCTCGGCGTTGTGATTTCGGTGCATGAACTCGGGCATTTTCTCGCGGCGCGACATGCAGGTATTTTTGTGGAAGAATTCGCGCTCGGCATGGGGCCGAAAATTTTTTCGTTCAAAGGAAAGAAGGAGTACGGCTTTCTTTACAGCCCCGACGAGCAGGCGCGAACCCTTTACTCGTTACGTGCGTTTCCCATCGGCGGCTTTTGCAGACTGCGCGGAATGGACGACGAACTGAGCGATGCGGGTGTCGATGACCCGCTGGCCCTGAACAACAAATCCATTCCCGCGCGCGCGCTTGTTATGGCGGGCGGTTCGCTTATGAATTTCGCACTGGCATTTTTGCTTTTTTTCGCGCTGATGATGCTTCAGGGGTATCCCGTAATCGGCGTGTACAATGTTGAACCCGGAATGCCCGCGTATGAGGCGGGACTTCTTCCCGGCGATGTTATCACGCACATCAACGGCGACCGCGTCGGTTTCTCCGAAGGCTTGGTTGCAATTTTAGAACGCACCGGCGGGCGAGACATTAACCTTCGCGTAAATCGCGACGGAACGCGGTACGATTTCGCGCTTTCTCCCGTTCACGACGGCGAGCGGTATCGCGTTGGCGTAAGCATGTTGCAGGCGCGAACGGCAGGGCTTTTGGACAGCCGACCCGCCGACCCGGACGGCTATTTTGAACGCATCGGCATTATCGACGGTTTTCTCGGCGCGGGCGAAATGATTGTGTTTCATATTCGCGCGCCGTTCCGCCTGATTGCCCAATTTGTCACCCGCGAACCTATGCCCGAAGAACCCGGACTTATGGGTCCCATCGGCATCGGCAGCGTTGTTGTTGATGCGTACCAAGTGACGAGCGAGTTCGGAATTATTCCCATGGTGCTTACAATGGTGTTTTTCACGGCCTTGCTGAACGCCGCCCTGGGCATTATGAATTTGCTTCCGATTCCCGCGCTTGACGGCGCACGGCTCGTTTTTCTCGCAATTGAGGCGATACGGCGCAAGCCGATTGCTCCCGAAAAAGAAGCATATGTACACATTGCCGGTATGGTTTTGATGATAGTTTTGGCAATTTTCATCGCGTATCAGGATATTGTGCGCCTTACCGGCCGCGGCAACGACACCGAGCAGACTACGTCGGATTGATATAATGAATCTTAAGTTAAGACTGCGGGACTCTGCCCCGCACCCCGGAAACTTTTGAAAAAGTTTCATCAAAACTTTATTAAAAAACCGCGCGATGCGCGGTTTTTTGGTGGGCTGAACGTTTGGCCGTTCATTGGTTCAAAAAAA
This sequence comes from Defluviitaleaceae bacterium, assembly GCA_009781765.1. Classification (GTDB taxonomy): domain Bacteria; phylum Bacillota; class Clostridia; order Lachnospirales; family WQUN01; genus WQVC01. The sequence continues at coordinate 11,573 of WQVC01000006.1, forward strand.
CGCGCGAAGCGCGTTTTTTATTCAAGTTTTTGCCCCGCTTTTTTCAAAAAGCGGGCGGGGGTGCTGGGCAGAGTCTCTCGGTTTTAACTTCGGATTCATCATCAACCATTAACCGTCGAAGGCGGAATGCCCTTGTACTTTTTAAAAAGGCGGCTGAAATAGAAAACGTCGGAGAAGCCGCAATGTGCGGCGACTTCGGTTACGTTCCACTTTCCGGCACGAAGCATGTCTTCGGCTTGATTGATGCGAATTGTGTTTAAATAGTCACGAAAAGTCATACGGGTTTCGCGTCGAAAAAGCGTACCGAAATAAACCGGATTAAGTGAAACGGCGGCGGCAACTTCGGAAATTTTAAGCTGTTCGGCGTAATGCTCGGTGATGAAACGAATTGCTTGTTTTACGCGAGGGTCGAAACGGTATGTGTCAACTTCGTATACAAGCATCTCCATAAATCGTTGCAATACGAGCATTAAACGCGCCTTTGCTCGCATTGTATAGCCGGGGCTTCGTGCTAAAAAATCTTCGCTTAATTTGCTGTAATGCGAAATCAAATCGTTGTGGATGCCCACGTGAGAATGAAGGGGCAGGGGAACGGCAACGTCTTCGCCGGTTGGCGCGAACAGATTAAAATTTGCGGCAAAACATTCGAATTTTGCCGGAGCGTTGCTTACGGCAGAACGCTCCGACCCCTTTGGAATGCACAGTACGTCGCCTTCGGAGGCGAAAATTTTTTTTCGGTTGACGGTGTAAACCGCCTGACCGGCGATTACATAAGTAAGGTCGATATAGTTTGTTGTTCGATATTCGATGAGCCATTCGGGAGTGCTTATCCTGTGCCGAAAGTATTCCAGCGACGGTACGCAATCATTAAATGTGTCAAAATCCATTTCGAAACCCCTTTAATAAGTACAAATTTTCTTGATTTTAGCTATGTCGGCACACGTATGTCAAGACTAAACTTTTCTTTATGTGTTTTAATCATAAGGCGGTGGATTTTATGAACAGTTTTTCATATCGCGCGTGGCTTCAGCCCGCAGGGGATGCGAATTCGGTTGCTGAGCATTCTCTTAAAACCGGATACTTTGCAGAAGAAGAATGCGCGCGCGGACTGCGCATGTACAAAAAAGAAGATTTGCAGGTGTCATTTTCATTGAACAATGCACTGCCGCCGGAAGGCTTTGAAATTAAATGCGACCCGGACGGCGTGAAAATCGAAGGCGGCTGCGAAAGCGGCTTGCTTTACGGCGTGTATGCGTTGCTTTCGCGAATCGGACGCGGCGAAAAAATCGAGCCCGTCAAGCAGAAGCCGGCGGTTTCCATGCGTGTGCTGAACCACTGGGATAACGGCGACGGCTCGGTTGAGCGCGGATATTCCGGCAATTCGTTGTTCTGGCGCGACGGAAAAATCGGGTACGATTTGCCGAGGTTGCGCGATTACGCGCGGCTTTTGGCAAGCGTGGGCATAAATCAAATATCTGTGAATAATGTAAATGTGCGGCGTTTGACGGCGCAGCTTCTCACCGACGACGGGCTGAACGACCTCGTAAAGGTGGCGGAAGTGTTTCGCCCCTTCGGCATTCGCCTGATTATTGCGGTGCATTTTGATTCGCCGGTGTGGCTCGGCGGGCTTGAAACCTCCGACCCCGTCCGCGATGATGTTGCCGCGTTTTGGAAAGAAGCCGCCGCGCGCGTGTATAAACGGATTCCGGATTTGGCGGGATTTTTGGTCAAAGCGGATTCGGAATTTCAAAGCGGGCCGAATTCCTTCGGGCATACGCAGGACATCGGCGCGAACGTGATTGGAAAGGCGTTAAAGCCGCACGGCGGTACGCTTTACTGGCGGTGCTTCATATATAATTGTATGCAGGACTGGCGCGATACCGTAACCGACCGCCCCAAGGCGGCATATGATACGTTTTTCCCCATCGACGGAAAATTCGACGATAATATAATTTTGCAGGTGAAGCACGGGCCTTCGGATTTCCAAGTGCGCGAGCCGAACTCGCCGCTTCTCGGCGCGTTGAAGCACACTCGCGAGGCGTTGGAGTTTCAAATTTCGCAGGAATATACCGGGCAGCAGAAGGACATGTACGCATGGGCGGTTCAGTGGGAAGAAATTTTGGATACGCCGTTTAATGAAAGTCGTTTAACGCGCGACTTAATCGGGCGCGAAGTTGAGGCGATTGTTGCCGTGGCGAATACCGGCGACGATGTGAATTGGTGCGGGCATTTGCTTGCGCAAGCGAATTTGTACGCTTTCGGGCGCATGGCGTGGGCGCCGGCAATTACGGCCAAAACCGTCACGGAAGAATGGGTCGCGCTTACTTTCGGGCATTCATCCGAAGCCGGTCGGGATTCTTTGTGCGCCGAAATTACACGCATGTTGCTCGAATCCCGTCATGTATATGAAAAATATAACGCGCCGTTGGGAATTTGTTGGATGGTTTACGTGCATCATCATTACGGCCCCAGCCCGGACGGCTACGAGTACACGCCGTGGGGAACGTATCATCGCGCGGACACCAAAGCAATCGGCGTTGACCGCACACGAAAAGGCACGGGCTACACCGCGCAGTATCAGCCGTACATGCGTGATTTGTACGAAAGTTTGGAAACATGCCCGCAGGAAGTGCTTTTGTATTTCCATCGGCTTGCATATGATTTCCGCCTGAAAGACGGGCGCACGTTGATTCAATATATTTACGATACGCATTTCGAAGGCGTTGAGGGAGTCGAGGGCTTTATCGCAACGTGGGAGTCGCTTAAATCCGGCTTGCCCGCCGAGGCTTACGAATCCGTGCGCGAGCGGCTTGAAATGCAGCTTGCCAACGCAAAAGAGTGGCGCGATGTTATAAATTCATATTTTTATCGCAAATCGGGCATCGCCGACGAAAAAGGAAGGACGATTTACGTATGATTACATTGCCGGCATTTTTCGACGACGGCATGGTTTTGGCGAAAAACGCCCGCGTGTGGGGGTGGGCGTCGCCGAACGAAATTGTGTCGGCGGAGTTTTCGGGCAACGAATATGAAGCGACGGCCGACGAAAACGGAAAATTTATTTTCCAATTCGACAGCGAGAATTTCGGCGGACCGTTTACGTTGCGAATCGGAGAAATAAATATTCGTGACGTATATGTCGGGCGGGTGTGGTTTTGCGGCGGGCAATCAAATATGGAAGGCCCGCTTTCGCGTTCGCGCGTAAAATTCGGCGAATTTATCGAGGACGACGAACGAATCCGAATTTTTCAGGTCGAAAAGGGATTAAATTTTATTGAGCCGCAAAAGAATGCGGTCGGCAAGTGGAATGCGGCTTGCGGCGAATTTTTGAATCACATGTACGCCGTGCCGTATTTTTTTGCGCGGAAATTACTCTCACATCTTAACGATGACGTGAAAATCGGATTGGTTTGCGCGCCGGCGGGAGGCACACCGATTGAAGGTTGGTTGCCGGAAGAAATTATTCGTGAGAAATTTCCGCATTACATGGAAGCGTTGGCGGAAGTGAAGCAACCCGGTTTTATTGAACGTCAAACCGAGGACGCGGAAACCGCCAAGCAAGCATGGGTGTTGGAGCTTAACGAAAACGACGAGGGCTTGAAAAAGCGATGGTTCGATAAAAATTATGACGATTCCGAGTGGGAGCGGCGTCCGCTTTCGGACAATACCGCCGATTACGGCGCGGTGTGGTTTCGCAAAATTTTTTTTGCCGGTCGCAATGAACATTCGGAAAATTCGGTGCTTTTGAATTTCGGTCGTGCGCAGGACTCCGTAACCGTGTACATAAACGGTGTGGAAATCATGTATGTTCCGTATCAGTATCCGCCATGCACATGTGTTTTGCCGAAAAATTTGCTCGTTTCGGGCGAAAATGTGATTACCGTTCGTGTCGTCGGCGAAACGCAACGTCCGCTGATGATTCCGGGCAAAGAATACTATTTGGACACACCCGCCGGACGCATCCCCTTGGACGAGGGCGAATGGTCGTACCGCGTCGGCGCGACAATGCCGGCTTGCCCGCCGGGCGTGTGGTTTTATTCTCGTGCCTGCGGATTGTACAATCACATGCTTGCGCCGCTGACCGGGCTTTCAATTGAAGGCGCGCTGTGGTATCAGGGCGAATCAAACACCTACGCCCCCGAAAGATACGAGCCGATGTTTACCGAATTTATAAAATTTTTTCGCGAAAAATTCACCGATTTGCCTTTCATTTTCACGCAGCTCGCAAATTATATCGACCCGAACGGCGACGGCGAAAATTGGGCAGCGTTGCGAGAACAGCAGCGCAAGTGCCTGAAAATTCCCAATACGGCGATGGCCGTAACAATCGACTGCGGCGAGTATAACGACCTTCATCCGACGGATAAAAAAACCGTCGGCGAACGCCTTGCCCTTCACGCGCTTCGGATGGTTTACGGAAAAAATGCGGCGGCTGACGGCCCGACGGTTTCGAGCGTTACGCAAGCGAACGGCGAAGTCACGATATTTTTCCGAAACGCCTCCGGGTTGTGGTCAAAGAACGGCAGGCCGCAACTTGAGCTCATCGACGAACACGGAAACATCGAAACAGTTTTCGCCCGAATACATGAAAATACTTTGGTTGTTCGTTCGGAAAAAATTTTTGAAAAAATAAGGTTCGGCTATACGGATTGTCCCGCCGTGACCTTGTATAATGCCGCTTATTTGCCCGCATCGCCCTTCGAAATCGAGGGAAATTGAGGGAATCGCTTAAAAACGTTGCAAAAAAGTTTACTTTGTTTTATACTTTCCCGGAAGCGAGCGTGAGCAGTTGACAGTTCGCCGTACGCTTTGCTAATATGTAGGGACTTAGTGGTGGGGGGTTGTTTTTTCATGTTAAGCCAATCGATTCACAATCAAAATTCTGTGCTCGGCGCAGCATTACAAGGTCAAAACGCGCGAATCGACGCAATTATGAACAATATCGCAAATTCTGAAACGCCTCGTTTCACGGCACGCCGAGTGGAGTTTGAATCCGCATTAAGCGATGCTATCGACGATTGGCGTTCTTCCGGCGTTTTAAACTTGTCGCGCGCCCGGCCCGTAACTCGCTATCAAGACCCCGGTACGCGCTTCAGAATGGACGGAAACAACGTAGACATCGAACGGGAAATGGTTGCGCTTTACACGCAACTCGTTCGTTCGGACGTAATGATAAACAACGTGTTGGCAAATTCACGTATGCTGAACAGCGTTCTTCAGGGGAGGTAATTAAATGGCTTTCTTCAGTACATTAAACATCGCGGCAACAGGTCTTACGGCAAACCGCCTGCGCATGGACACAATCGCTGAAAACATCGCAAACGTAAACACAACCCGCACGGCTGACGGCGGGCCTTACCAACGCAAAACGGTTCTCTTTGAAGAAATTCGCGACAACGACCGTTTTTCGCAAGTCTTCGACGGCTTGTTCGGCACGCGGGCAAGTGTTCCCGCGCCGCAGGGGATGGGCGTTCGCGTAACAAACATTGTTGAGGATGAATCCCTCGGGCCTCTCGTTTACGACCCGAGTCATCCCGACGCCAACGAAGACGGCTATGTAAGAATGCCGAACATAAACATCGTAATGGAAATGGTAAACATGCTTGCCGCTCAGCGTTCATACGAAGCAAACATCACGGCAATGACGGCGGCTCGCTCGCTTACGCAACGTACACTCGAAATCGGTCAAGGGAGGTAGTTAAAAAATGTCACCGATAACCGCGTTAATTGATACCGCCCCGGCTATGGCTCCGATACAAGCCTTTCCGCAAAACTTGCAGATGATTCAAATGCCGCAAGGGGCGCAGGACACACCGTTTTCTTCGTTTTTTAACGCCGCGCTCAATGTTGTCAACGACACGAACAGCATGGTGTCCGAATTTGAGCATCTCCAGTTCGAATTTGCCACAGGTCGCTTAGACGACATTCTTGCCGTCCAAATGGCGCAAGACCGCGCAAACAACGCAATAAATTTTACATCCCAAATCACGTCAAGAATCATCGAATCCTATCGTGAAATTATGAGAATGCAAATTTAATGAGGTGACCCATGCCTGACCAAGTTAAAAGATATACCGACCCGGTAAAAGCGCGTTGGGATTTATTGACGCCGCCCCAGCGATACAAGCTGCTTGCTGTAATCGCCGTAGTTTTGATTGCAATAGCCGTAACCCTCTTCTTCGCGTTCAGAACGCCGTGGACGGTTTTGGCAACAAGGCAGGACATGACAGCCATCGGCCCCATGCGCGCTGCCTTGGACGATGCCGGCATCCGAAATGAAGTAATCGACAACGGACGCGGAATACGAGTAGATTCTCGGCGCATTGATGACGCACAAGTGGTGCTTCATATGCAGGGCGCAATTCCCCACGATGAAAACTTTACGTGGGCAAACGCTCTTGATACCGGTCTCGGTACAACCGACGACGAACGTCGTTTGCGTTACGTTCGTGCGACCGAGGGCGCGATTGAACGCCAACTTTATTCGATTAACGGAATCACCGGTGCGCAGGTTGGCTTGGCAATTCCGCAACAGCGGCCTTTCGATTTAAATGCACCGCAACCGTCTGCTTCCGTTACATTAACGACTTCGCAAGAATTCAGCCGTCAACAGGGGCGCGATATTGCTCTTCTTGTTGCGCGCCGCGTGAGTCAGTTGCCAATCGAGAACATAATGATAATAGACCAACACGCCCGCACAATTTGGAACGGTGCGGACGATGTAAATGATGACCCTATGGGAACGGCATTTGAACTGCGTGAACGCCATCGCGATGTTGCCATTATGGGCGCGAAGCAGGTTCTTTCCCATGCATTCAACGATGTTTCCGTAGCATTTATCCCTGTCTTCGATGAGCAAATCACTCGAGAGGAAGTTCGGACTGAGCGCAGAGTACCTGATGGCATGGACGGCGGCGGAATCCCCATTCGTGATACCGGTGAGCGTTCCGAAATGCGAGGCGGCGGCACAGGTTTCGAGCCTGGCTTAGCGTCGAGTACCGCAACTTTTCCGAACTATGCGATGCCCGGAAGCGGAGATATGGAAGCAAGTCAGCGCATTTGGGATACACATTTTGCCGTGGATGAAATTGTCACCGCCACCCTTACCGGTCCCGGCGGGATTGATTTGGACGCCTCGCGCGCATCCGTTTTAGTGGTAAGAGACCGTATGGTTTACCAAGACATATGGATGAATCAAACCCCGGAAGGCGAAGACGCCCGCAATCAGCTCGACTGGGAGATTTTCAAAAATGAAAACGCAGTTCCTATGATGATGAACGGCGACTATTTCGCGCATTTCCATTCACTTGCCGCAAATGCAATCGGGCTTCCGATGGAGCGCGTGGATTTCCTTGTAATAGAAAGACTTGTACCCGTTGATACAGCCGTAAGGGCGTGGGGCAACTATATCCCCACAATTTTCATGGTTGCCGTGTTCCTCTTGTTGCTTGCCATGCTTCTCTACAGCTTGCTCCGCAGACACGGTGCCGATGGTGAAGACGAAGATGCTCTTGAGCCGCAACTTGCGGTTGAGGATTTGCTTGTTTCCACACAGCTCGAAGAGGCTAAAGAAGAGGCTTCGCAAGAGCTTGAGGAAATCGACTACTTCAAAGAAAATGAAATTAAGAAGCATATTGAAAAGTTTGTTAATGAGAAACCGGAAGCGGTTGCGGCACTTTTACGCAACTGGATAAATGTCGAGGAGTGGTAAACAATGCCCGTTACCGCCGCATCTAATATTGCTGACCTTACCGGCCGCGAGAAAGCCGCAATATTGCTGATTACGCTCGGGCCGGAAAAATCCGCGCAGATATTCAAGCATTTGAAAGAGTCGGAAATTGAATCTCTTACGTTGGAAATTGCCAACACGCAAACCGTTCTGCCGGAAGTTAAGGACGAGGTGTTGGAGGAGTTTTATCAAATATGTATCGCCCAGCAATATATCACAGAGGGCGGCATTGCTTACGCAAAGAGTATTTTGGAAAAAGCCTTGGGCGAAAACAAGGCATTCGAGATATTGTCGAAGCTCACTGTTTCGTTGCAGGTGCGACCTTTCGACTTCATTCGAAAAACCGACGCCGCGCAAATTACAAACTTCCTTCAAAACGAGCATCCGCAAACAATCGCGCTTATTTTGTCGTACTTGCGACCTAAGCAGGCGGCTGAAGTTATCGGAGGGCTTGTTCCCGACAAACAAGCCGAAGTTGCTCGTCGCATAGCTATTATGGAAGGCACATCGCCGGAGGTTATCAAGGAAGTTGAAAAGGTCTTCGAGAAAAAATTGAGCGCGCTTATGACGGAAGACTACACACAAGCCGGCGGCGTAGATGCAATTGTCGAAATTTTGAACGCTGTAGACCGCTCAACAGAGAAACATATCATCGAAACTCTCGAAGTCGAGGACATCGAACTTGCTGAAGAAATCCGTCGCAAGATGTTCGTATTCGAAGATATACTCATGCTTTCGAATCGCGACGTACAGCAGGTTTTGAAAGAAGTGGACCAGAAAGAGCTTGGTATCGCGCTCAAAGGTTGCTCGGAAGAACTCAAGGGTCATATTTTTGCGAACCTTTCGAAGCGTCTTGCTGCAATGATACAAGAAGATATGGACTATATGGGGCCGATTCGTCGTTCCGATATGGAAGAATCACAACAAAAAATTGTAAACATTGTGCGCAGATTACAAGAATCCGGCGAAATTATAGTAGCCCGCGGTGGTCAAGATGATGTTGTCCTCTAGGCGAATTTTAAAGCACAATACAGTAACACTCGACCCTGATAACAAGGTCGTAATCGCCATCGGCGAAAATGGTGACACCGATAGTGATGAAGAGTCCGTTGCGCCGCAAAAAATTGAGGAAAGTGCGCAGAGTAAAGCCGCAAAAATTCTTCGCCGGGCCGAGCGTCAAGCCGAGGAGATTTTATCGGATGCAAGCAGAGCTGCAACCGAAGAGCGGGAAACAATCGTGCAAAGTGCTAAGTCCGAAGCAGAAAAAATCGTTTCGGAGGCGCGTGAAGTCGGCTATAACGAAGGACTTGAACAGGCGTCCGCCGAAGCGAATACAATTCGCGCCGACGCAAAAAAAGTTATGGACGATTCAATTTTCGAGTACAAGCAAAAGCAAAAGGATTTGGAACCGGAAATTGTAACCATGATAATAGGCATTGTCGAGAAACTTTTAGGCAATGTCCGTGACTTGAACCCGGATATTGTACTTAATGTAATACGACAGGGATTTGATGCGGCGGCGATGTCCGGCGAAGTAACGGTTTACGTTTCCGCCGACGATTACGACCTTGTCGAAGCAAAAAAGGAAGAACTTATGGCTCATACGGACGGTTCGGTTAAGCTGACAGTCACGAAAGATTTGAGCCTTTCGCCGATGGACTGCGTAATCGAAACACCTTACGGGAACATTGATTGCAGCTTGGGTCAACAGTTTGATTCGCTTCGGGCAAATCTTACTTATATTCTGAACACACAGGGGTAGCTGTGAGTATCTTAGCCAAATACAAATCGGTGCTTGACAAGAACTATATTCGCAAGTTGGGAAAAGTTTCACAGGTTGTGGGCTTAACGATTGAGTCCGTCGGTCCCGATGTGAACATAGGTCAAACATGCTTAATCAAAGCGGGTAAGTACGGCGATGCCGTTCTTTCGGAAGTCGTCGGTTTTAAAAATAACAATATTTTGCTGATGCCGCTCGGAAATATGCAGGGCGTCGGTCCCGGAAACTTGGTTGAGGCGCAAGAGAATCCGATAACCGTTGATGTTTCCGATTCGCTTTTGGGGCGCGTGTTGGATGGTTTGGGTCGCCCGATGGACGGCAAGCCGCCGATTGACGACGGCGTATCGTTTAATGTAACGAACCCCGCGCCGAACCCGCTCACCCGCGACAGAATTGATACGCCGCTTATGCTCGGAGTTAAGGCGATTGACGGACTTTTGACAATCGGCAAAGGGCAGCGCGTCGGCATATTTTCAGGCAGCGGTGTGGGAAAAAGTACACTTATGGGCATGATTGCTCGTAACACTAAGGCCGACATTAACGTAATCGCGCTTGTAGGTGAACGCGGTCGCGAAGTCCGTGAGTTTATCGAAAAAGACTTGGGCGAGGAAGGGCTTAAACGTTCGGTTCTCGTTATTGCCACGTCGGATATGCCGGCACTTGTGCGCTTGAAAGCGGCGGAGGTTGCAACAAGTATCGCGGAATATTTCCGCGAACAAGGCAGAGATGTCATGCTTCTTATGGACTCGCTGACACGCTACGCAATGGCGCAACGGGAGGTTGGGCTTGCAATAGGAGAGCCGCCTGTATCGCGGGGTTATACTCCTTCGGTTTTCGCCACAATTCCGAAACTTCTCGAACGCGCCGGAAATTCCGACAAAGGCTCGATTACCGGGCTTTATACGGTTCTTGTTGACGGCGACGATTTAACCGAACCCGTAACCGACACGGCTCGCAGTGTTTTGGATGGTCACATAGTTCTTTCGCGTAAAATTGCAAACCGAAATCACTTTCCGGCAATTGATGTTTTGGCAAGCGTTTCGCGTTGCATGAGCGACATTGTTAATAAAGAGCATAAAACTGCGGCAAATCTTTTCAAAAAATCAATGGCGGTTTACGCAAACTCCGAGGATTTGATAAATATCGGCGCGTATGTAAAGGGTTCGAGCGAAGAAATCGACGACGCAATTTCAAAACACGGCGCGGTAAATGATTTTCTCACGCAAGATGTCGGCGAAAAGTTTGAAATCGAAGATTCAATAAACATGCTCAAAGGGATGGTTTAGGCATACCCCGGCGGACGGTGAAAAATAATGGCTCGATTTCAGTTTCGATTGGAAAAATATTTGAGCGTTAAAGAGCAAATCGAAGACCAAAAAGAACTTGAATATGCAAACGCGCTTCGCATACTTGAAGAAGAAAAGCAAAAGTTGGCGGAGTTTGTAAAAAGGAAGGAAGAGTCGGTTGAACGACTGCGCGTATCGGTTGCAAAGTCGATTGAGCCGTTTGAAATTCGGCGATTTAATAACAATATAGAACGCCTTAAGCATCAAATAACCGTTCAAAAAGAGCGCGTTATTGCCGCAGAAGAATTTGCGGAACAAAAAAGGTCTGAACTTGTTCAGGCGATGAAAGAACGCAAGGCTCTGGAAATTGTTAAAGAAAACGCACGTGAGGAATTTTTAATTGAGCAAGACCGCACGGAACGAAAACAGGTTGACGAATTAACCAGCTTCAAACACGCCGTTGGCGAAGGGCGAAGCGAATTTTAACAAGAGGTGAACATATGCCCCCCGAAACCATGGAAAGTTACGGAACTCCCGCAAAAAAGAAGGGCAAAGGATGTTTTATCGTTCTTGTTATTTTTTTGCTGCTTTTTCTTGTGGGAATTTTATTGATTGTGCTTGACGTCGGCGGAATCCGCACGAACGTTATCGGACGTTGGTTGCGAAGCGCGCCGCTTGTCGGTACATTTTTTGAGCGCGATGAGTACGCGGACTCCGTTCAGGACATGACCGAAGATGAAATGCGTATCGCAATTGCTGTTTATCGCAATCAGGTTGCCGCGCTTGAATTTGAGCGCGCCGAACGCGAAGCACAGCTTAACGCTGCAAACGCACGGATTGCGCACCTTTCGCGCTTTGAGGCGCGTTGGCAGGAGTATCGTTCGGCGAGTGCGGCGTTCACACAAATGCTTGCGCATAACGAACCGATTGAATTTGTAGAATTTTTCGAACATATTGTTGACCACGATTTAGTTCCGCAGGATATTTTGGCGATGGCGTTTGCCGAGGCGTATGCCATTAACGCATCCGATGTCGAGCTTATGATGCTTGTGCGTACGTACAACGCAATGGAAGCAACACGCGCAGCGGAAGACCTCGGGCGTCTTCTTACGGTAAACACGACCCTTGCCGTTCGGCTTTTACGGGCGATGAGCGGTTCGCGACGCGCGGAAATTTTTGACGAAATGAGCTACACGACGTCGTCAATGTTTACGATGCTTCTTGCGACAGAGCCGCCTACATTTACACCGCTTGTTCCGCCGCCGTATTTGCCCGAAGTTATCGCGCCGACCGTTCTGCCGCCCGCTGTTGTGCCGGTGGAAGAGCTTGACGACGAGGAAGAAATCGAGGCAATCGAAGAAGAAATTGAGGATTGATATGAACGCTGATGCGTTTATATATAAGACCTGTACTGTATGTTTTGCCGCGAACCTCGAAACGGAAATTACAGTTTCAGGACAGGTCTGAAGTAAAAGAATTTTGCAGAAAGGAGGAAACCCATGAAAATTATTGACCAAGTGAACATCGGGTTTCGCAATGCAAATGCACCGGTAAAACCCGCACAATCGGAGAACAACGGATTCAATGTGTTTCTTGCAGATGCGGGACGGCGACATGCGGAACGCACGGAAAGTCGTTCGGACTCGCGCCCCGACCACCGTACTGACGGTCGCGAAAGAAATCGCAGCGAATCTCGCGGTTTTGAAGCGCAGGCTCAAAATGAATCAACACGCCCGGTATGCGCACCGCAAGCTGACGAAGTGTCGGTCGAGTACGCTCCGGTCGCGGTTGTCGAGCCGTATTACGAAGCTGAGGTCATCGTTGAAATTGACGAGACGGCTGTAATCGAAAAAGTAGCTGAAATTATGCAGTTGCCGGTGGAAGTTGTTGCTGAATTGCTTGGGGAGCTTGACATTTCGGCGAAAGATTTAACCGACCCGAAAGCCGTTGTAAAAATGCTTCAGCACGCACTTGACGCGGAAAATCCTGCGGAGCTTCTCACAAATCCGGAGTTTCCGGAGTATTACAAAGCAGTAAATGAAGCTGTGGCGGAAATGCAAGCCAAAGCCGCACCCGCGAAGCCGATTGTTACAAACGAAAACACCGTCACCGTGAATGCGGAAGGGCTTGAAAACCTCGAAGCGGTGATTAAGGACGGCGAAGTGGTAATTTCGGAAAAATCCGGCGAAAACACTTCGAACTCCGACGGACGGCAAGCACAAACGTCGGAAAAAGCAGCACCGGCTGAATCGCAACCGACTGCATCCGCTGACGCTCACGTTGTGAACACGGCAGCACCGGAAGAAGTCGCAGCTCCGGAAGCACAGGTGGTAACGCCCGGCGTCGCGATTGAATCCGCAACGACTGCTGTGCCGACGGAAACAACTGCAACTGTCGCATCTTCGGCAACGCCGCAATCATCAGCTACGGCAACCGATGTTATCGAGCAAATTATGACTCAGGTCAAACTTACATCCTCGGGGGGACAATTTAATGAAATTCGCATGACCCTGCGACCGGAAAGTTTGGGCGACATCGTGCTTAGGGTTATTACGCAAAACGGCATCGTAACGGCGCAGTTTGAGGCGGAAAGTCAGCGTGTGAAAGAGCTTCTTGAGTCCGACTTCAATCAACTTCGTGACGCGCTTCAAGAGCAAGGCATCGCGTTTTCGGAGCTTTCGGTATCGGTGCGTCAGGATGGCGGCGAGCAGTTGAGCCAATTTGAACGCGCACGTCAAGCCGCCCGTCATCGTGCGGAAAGCGTTGAAGACGTGTCCGAGCCGGAAGAAATTTCGTATCACAACGGCGTAATCGACGTAACAGCCTAGCGACGCGCCAAGCGAACGCCGGGGACAAATGCCGGCGGCGGCACGTTCTCTCGAAGCCGGTACGGTTTCGAAAAATATTTCAAAAAATATTTTCAGAAAGGAGCAAAATAATGTCTGATTCACATTGGGGCAATATCGGACACGTTCCGCAACAGCAAATGAACTGGGTTGCACCCCGCGAGCCCAGCCAAGACCTCGACCGTCAAGCGTTTTTGAACCTGCTCATTACGCAGTTGCGCTATCAAGACCCGTTAAATCCGATGGACGACCGGGATTTTATCGCGCAAATGGCGCAGTTCTCCGCGCTTGAACAAATGATGAACCTTAACGCAACCTTTGAGCGCACGCAGGCTTTCGGCATGATTGGAAAACTTGTTGACGCAACATTCACCTGCCCGACAACAAGCGAAAGAATTGAAATCGAAGCAGGGCTTGTAACGTCGGTTGTGCGTAAGGGTCAACGGGTTTATCTCGGTGTTGCGGGTGAAGGCGGTCGTCAGGTTGACGTTCCCTTCGATGCTGTAACCGAAGTTTCCGAGGACTTCTTCCTCTCGCTTCAATTGAGCGAAATTCACAACCATGTTCAGGGGCAACGCGCCAACGAGTTAATCGGCAGGTATGTTATGGGCTTTGCCAGATTCGGCGAAGACCGCGAGTTTGTCGAAGGTCGTGTGGATTCTGTTTCTATGCAGGACGGCATGGCGGTTCTTGTTGTGGGCAACAGGCAGCTTTTCTTCCCCCACGACGTATTCTCTGCGGCAGATGCTTCCGTTGGTATGCGCTTAATCGGCTCTTCCGATTTCCAAAACGTGGCGGGTGATTGGCTTACGGTTTCCGGCGTTGATATTGTGACGCGCGGCGATGCACATCATGTGTACCTGCAATTTGAAAACGGAAGTCGCAATCGCGTTCAACTTATTAACCATGTTACCGACGCGCTTACTTATATCGGTCACAGAATTACATTCGGCAACGCAGATAACGGCGTGGTTCAGTCCATCACATTAAGAAGCGGCACCACCGGCAGCGGCGGCATTCCCTTCCTTAATGTACTTAACGACGGCGCAACCGACCCTGTAGAAATTGACTTCCTCGCGTATCTTGCGCATCGCCACGGCGTTGAAAACGATTCGGACGGTGGTACTGCATGATTAACAACATGCACCGGACACCGGGAACATGTGTCGATGGCGACGCTTTTTCTCGAAGCCGGGTACAATTTCCGGTTGCGCAGGAAAGCACTCCGCGAACCGATTTCCGCGAAATTTTGGGAACGCGCATGGAAACGCCCGTTCATTTTTCAAAACATGCGGCACTTCGCCTCGAAGACAGAAACATCAATCTTACCGGCGAACAAATCGACCGCGTTGCGGACGGAATCGGCAGGGCGAATGAAAAGGGTATTCGCGACTCTTTGGTGTTGGTTGACGATTTGGCACTTATCGTAAACGTAAAAAGCCGCACCGTAATTACCGCGATAAATCAAGTGCAGGAAAATATTTTTTCTAACATAGACGGAGCTGTTATCGTTTAAAAGCCGGACCCTCAAGGGGGGCTTTACACTTCCGAACGACAGACGAAGTAACGCCGGAGCGCGTCAAACGCGCAATGGAAACCGGGAACAAGTGTCAACAGCGACACATTCCCTCGAAGCCGGATTGGCTTAAAAAGAATCCGGCACGGCTTCCCGGTAAAAAACAGTTCTTTCTGCCTAATTTAAGGAGGAAATAATTATGATGCGTTCCATGTTTTCGGGTGTATCTTCTTTGCGAGTACATCAAACAAGAATGGACGTAATTGCGAACAATATCGCAAACGTAAATACGGAAGGGTTTAAAGCGCAACGCGCGCTTTTCACCGACGCTCTTTATCAAAATCTTCAAGGCGCGACCATGCCCGACGACCGTTTCGGTCGCACGGGTATCAACCCCATGCAAGTAGGTTTGGGGCTTAACCTCGCGTCGATTGATAACCTGATGCACCAAGGTATCGCACGTCGTACCGACCAGCCCCTCGACGTTGCAATCGAAGGGCGCGGTTTTCTGATTGTGCGCGACCGCGGAACAAACGAAAATCTTTTCACACGTGCCGGCAATATTCGCCGCGACTCGCAGTGGAATTTGCACATCAACGGTAACGCGCTTATGGGTTGGAGCACCGTACCCTGCGCCGACACGGCAGGCGGTCACGCGGTAAATCGCGGTATGTTGCGTCCTTTGTCATTCCAGGGCGAAAAGCAAAACATGCCCGCCGAACCGACAACACGCATTGATATTTTGGGCAACATGAACATCAATTATCTTTCTCGCGACCATGCAACCGGCATGGATTATCTCGTGCGCCCGAAAAGATTTTTCGACAGCCTCGGTAATGAGTACGAAACAATGGTGCGCTTTACCTTCCACAGGCATTTCGACGACGGTTCATCGGCAGCGGCAAATTCACCCCACGGTTACTGGGTAATGGAATTTAACGAGATGAATGCTGACGGCGGCGTTGTTGCGTATCTTGACGGCAATCGCAGAAACCCTGTTTCGCTTGCAATGTGCTTCTTCGGTGCGGTTGACGCGCCTCGCGTGGGCGACTATATCGACGCAAACGACCCCACTTTCTTAGACAGTATGCATACTTCCGCAACGCTTTCCTTCGACTCGAACGGTAACTTAATCGGTATGGGTCGCACAACACAGGGTCGCATGGGTCCCCTTGCTCCCGGCGTTACAGC
The DNA here is from genome assembly GCA_009781765.1 of Defluviitaleaceae bacterium. Lineage (GTDB taxonomy): Bacteria > Bacillota > Clostridia > Lachnospirales > WQUN01 > WQVC01. The sequence goes on from WQVC01000006.1 coordinate 27,921, forward strand.
AGGAAGCCCCGATGACTTGCGCCCGGAAGGAACGATTCCCTACGCATTCCTTCCCGGAGCTACAATCACCGGCGGCACAGACCCGAGATGGACTCGCGGAACGCGCTTCGACATGATGGTTATTCCCCATGAAGATGTTGCACCGTCCGCAACTTTCGGCGACACGGGTCTTCGTCCCAACGCAACAACCGGGCAAATGGAGCGTCCGTTCTCTCGCTATGCGACAGGCGCAGGCGGCACAAACATCCCCATCGGTGCGATTACGCTTGATTTCTCGCGCTTGATGCAAATGGGCGAAATGATGACAACCCTCGGCGTTGAAACAATAAACGGCGGCGGCCCCGGCGAACTTGACGATATTTCCGTAGGGCGCGACGGCATAATCACCGGTCGTTTCACAAACGGTCGTCAAAGAATTTTGGGGCAAATTCCCCTCGCTTTCTTTGCAAACCCGGAAGGTCTTGACCGCGTGGGCAACAGCATGTGGCGCGAGTCCGCAAACTCCGGACGTTTCGACGGAACGGGTCAAGTCGGCAGAATGATTGGCGGCGCACTTGAAGGGTCAAACGTTGACCTCGGTGAAGAATTTACGAACATGATTGTAACGCAACGCGGTTTCCAAGCTGCTTCGCGCACAATTACCGTTTCCGACGAAATGCTGCAAGAACTTGTAAACCTCAGACGCTAATCGCGTGATAAACAGCAGTAAGTAACGAATTTTTCTTACTGCACCGGAATATGTGCCGGCTGTGACACGTTCTTGCAGCCGGCACGGTTTCCGCGTTTTGAAAAACATGTAAAAAATGAAAAAAAAATGAATTTAAGCCGTTTTCGAACTTTTTATCAAAAAAAATATTGTGTCTGACATTGTCTTGTGATATGCTACGCAAGGATGTGATTCTGCAAACCTCAGGAGGGGTCTGACATGATAACCGTAACAAAAATTAACGACCGCGACATAGTCGTAAATTGCGACTTAATTGAGATGATTGAATCCACGCCCGACACTACTCTCACTACAACAACAGGGCGGAAAATCATCGTTCTCGACACAGTGGACGAAATTATACAAAAAGCAGTTGAGTATAAAGGAAGAATAAGCAGGGTGAAAAGCGAGTAACCCGGGAGGGGCTGTAAAAAGTGGAACTTGGTACACTGATAGGACTGATTGCAGGTGTAATTTTTATGATTCTCTCAATACTTATCACTTCGGGGGGCGACATTTCGCGGGTTGGAGAGTTTTTGCACGCTCCGTCCGGCATGATAGTGCTCGGAGGAACGCTTGCGTCCGGACTGATAGGCGTAAAATTGAGAAACTTCGTAAGGTCATTTAAGGCAACGGGAGTTACTCTCAGGCCTCCTGTTTTAGACCCCGCCGCCGCGATTGATACAATTGTGCAACTTGCAAACACAGCACGTAAAGAGGGCGTTCTTGCCCTTGAGGAATCTGCATCAAATATGGGAGACCAGTTTCTCAAAAAAGGGATTATGCTGATTGTTGACGGAACCGACCCCGAGCTTGTTAAGGGCATCATGGAAACGGAACTCGGCTACACCGACGAACGTCACGGCAGCATCTCAACTTTCTTCGAAAACTTGGCAACATACGCACCGTCATGGGGTATGATTGGTACGATGATAGGACTTATACTTATGCTTCAAGAGCTCGATGACCCCGATGCTATCGGTCCGATGATGGCAATTGCTCTTGTTACAACCTTCTACGGTTGTATTGTGGCAAACTTCTTGTTCAATCCCATTGCTTCCAAGCTCCGGGATATAAGTAAAGAAGAAATTCTTTTCAGAACGGTTATGGTTGAGGGTATGCTTTCGATTCAAGCGGGTGAAAACCCTCGTATTATAGAAGAAAAGCTCAAATCGTTCCTTGCTCCGGCACTTCGCAGCGCAGTTGGTTCATCGCGAAATGCACAGGGAGGAATGGTTCCGGGAGGAGCTGAGGGATAATGAAGAAAAAAAGAGGAAGTTCCCCTTCCGGTGCGAAAATGGTTTTGCCCGGTTGGATGGCGAGTTACGCCGATATGTTCACCATATTGATGGTATTCTTTGTACTGCTCTTCTCCATGTCGCAAATTGACCAAGATTTGTTTGACCGAGTGATGGCTGGTTTGCAGACACGCCCTGTCACAGATGTGAATCCCATGCCTGCTGACGGAGGCAATATCTTGGCTAATGCCGGGCAGGGGATTTTGCCGAACGTTATACCGCCGCCGCCCGCAGGTGCTGCCGGCGAAGAGGGCGGAATCGGCGATACCCCCCCGACAGACCGTGGTGGGTTTGAACCGGTCGGCGATACTGTGGGCGACTTGATGAATACTTTCAGAATGTACATGGCGGACGACGACCCGACACAACCCGGTGACCCTGCTGAGAATATCGGAGAAGGTATCGGTGACATTGTGGTAACAGCAGGCGAAGGTTACATTCGTATAAATATTGATGATGCCGGCGGTGTTTTGTTTGGCTCCGGTGTCGCAAATTTAACTCCTGCCGCAATGAGTACTCTGCACTACCTCGGTCCTTTGCTTCACACGTTTACCGAAAACGGTAACGGCATAATTGTCGAAGGTCACACAGACAATCGTCCTATAAACACCCTTCATTTTCCGAGCAATTGGGAGTTGTCAGGTGCTCGTGCTGCATCTGTGGTGAGATTTTTTGTGGATAATTACGACATTGATGTGCATATGATTGCGGGACTCGGCAGGGGCGAATTTTTTCCTGCAAACCCGGCTAATAACTCCGAGGCATGGGCGCAAAACCGCCGCGTTGAAATTAAGATTTTTTCACTTGAATCAATGGAGCGCGGGCCTGTGGGCGGATGGTTTTCAATACCCGGAACAGTTTAGATTTTTTTCATAAAATGCAATGGGAGGTTCACGTATGGATAAAAGCAAGATGATGATGGTAGTAATAATTCTTCTCTTAGTATTGTTACTTGTAACGGTCGGCGCGGTTTCGTTCTTTTTATTGCGCAATTTTCCGCGACCTCAAGACGTACAGGTCAACGGAGCAAGAAGCGGTGAATCAATAATCGTCCTCACCCCCGCTGATATGCGCCTTGTATCTCTCGGGCAACAAACTGCAAATTTAGCGGCAGGTCCCGGCGGCAGAAACGACAATATCGTTTTGTCTGTAGATGTCGGCTTAAACGCTACCGTTTCAGATTCCGAGCTTGACGAATTTTACGCAACTTTCACCAGAAGTATATCCGCTGCGCGTTCGATTGTGCTTGACGTGCTTGTCGCGCGTACTTTTGACGAGGTGCGAACTCTTGAAGGCAGAGCCGAAACCGCCGAAATCATTAAGTATGCCTTGCAGGAGGCGTTTGGTTCTAATTTGATTGTTGACGTTTTCTTTGACGAGTGGAACGTAGTGAGAGGATGGTGAGTCTGAGTGGGTGACGTACTTTCACAATCCGAGATAGACGCGCTGTTAAATCAGATGATGTCCGGCGATGCGGATGTTGCAAACGACCCGCCGCCGTTGATGAAATCCAAAGAGGCGCGTCCGTATGACTTCTCCAATCCGTCGAAATTTAACAGGGAGCAGCTTCGTACCCTTGAAAGCATTTTTGATAACTTTGCGCGAAGTACGTCTTCTTTCCTTACGGGATACTTGCGTACTGCGGCGCACTTGGAAGTTTCAAGCTCCGAGGAAATCATGTACCGTGATTTCAACGTTGCGCTTGCAAATCCCGTCATACTGTCCATGGTGGAGCTTTCGCCCTTAAAAGGAACGGTTATTGCCGATATGTCAAGCAATATCGGTTATGCGATAATCGACCGTATTTTGGGCGGACCCGGTTTCGGAATAAGCAAAATGCGTGATTTTTCCGAAATCGAAAAAATTCTGCTTGAGCGCGTTATGTTGCAAATTTTGAGCTTCTTGCCTGAACCGTGGGAAGGCGTTCTGCCGCTTCGCCCTCGTTTGGAAAAAATCGAAACGAATGCGCAATTTGCGCAAATTATTGCGCCTACAGATAAGGTTGCACTTGTTGTGCTTACAATAAAAATAGGCTCGTCGGAGGGTAATATTTCTTTCTGCTTGCCGCACCGTGTGCTTGAGCCGATTGTTGACAGGTTATACACGCGCTTCTGGTACGCGCAGAAAGAAGAGGAAAACAAGGAGCTTTATCGCGAGCGGCTTGAGCTTGAGCTTGAACGCGCAAAAATTCCGGTCTCCGTACAGGTCGGCAAGTCAAAAATTATGGTAAGCGACTTTATTAACATGCAAGTCGGGGATATAATCCCGTTAGATTCATATGTAACGTCCGATGTGAATGTTTTGGTCGGTTCAATGCATAAATTCCACGCAAAGCCGGGAACAAGCCGAGGCAAGTTTGCGGTTCAAATCACGGACTTGATTGAGAGGGAGGAACTTAAAAATGGGTGAAATGCTTTCTCAAGCCGAACTTGACGCTTTGCTCGGTAATGTGGCAGAGGATTTTGGTGATTTTGAAGACGAATCAAGCACCGACGTCGGAAGTTCTGATGCAGACGAACTCTCGCCGGATGACCAGGATGTTCTCGGTGAGGTCGGAAATATCAACATGGGTACGGCTGCGACAACGCTTTTTACTTTGCTGTCGCACAAGGTACTCATTACAACGCCTCGCGTAAACGTCAGGACGTGGTCGGAACTTTCTGCCGGCTACGACAGGCCGGCGGTTGGTATTCGAGTCGGATATAAAATGGGACTTCGCGGTTCTAACATATTGATTTTGAAAGACCGAGATGTTAAAATCATCGCTGATTTGATGATGGGCGGAACGGGCGACGTTGCGCCTGATGCCGAAGTTGAACTGAATGATTTGGACATGAGCGCGATTGGCGAGGCGATGAACCAAATGGTCGGCTCCGCATCAACATCGCTTTCCTCCATGATAAAGCAAAAAGTTGACATCGACACACCCTATCCTTTCATGTTGGATTTCAGTACGGGCGGCATGGCACTTGAAGCGTCGGGATTTGCTCCCGAGGAGCTTATTGTGAGCGTTGCCTTCCGTATGGAAGTCGGGGATTTGATTGACAGCGAAATTATGCAAATTTACCCGATGGATTTTGCCAAAGAGTTAGTTAAAATATTAAAAGTCAACATGATGGGAGAAGAGGACGAAATTATGGCTGCTGTTCAACCTACACCCGCACCGGCGGCACAGGCAGCACCGGCGGTTGCGCCGCCGCCTGCACCTGCGCCCGCAGCACCACAAGGAGTGTCTGCACCTGCGCCCGTTTATGCTGCCGCACCGTTGCCTCAAAATGTTCAAGCGGCACAGTTTGTGCCTTTCGACGCGCAAGACGTTTATCGCCAGAAGGAAAACATGGACATTATCATGGATGTTCCTTTGGAAATCAGCGTGGAGCTCGGTCGTACACATAAGCGAATTTCCGAAATTTTGGAATTCTCGCCGGGTACAGTGCTTGAACTTGATAAACTTGCAGGAGAGCCGATTGACATAATTGTAAACGGCAAATTTGTTGCTAAGGGCGACGTTGTTGTAATCGACGAAAACTTTGGCATCCGTATCACAGAAATAATCAGCGCGGATAAGAGAATTTAGTCCGCTTAAAAAAGCTAAGGAGTGGAAAAAAAAATGGCCGACAAAACAATTCTTTTAGTAGATGATGCTGCTTTCATGCGTATGATGCTGAAGGATATTCTCACCAAAAACGGATATACCGTTGTTGGTGAGGCGGAAAACGGTGTCAAGGCAATTGAAAAGTTCAAGGAACTCAAGCCTGATTTATGCATTTTGGACATTACTATGCCTGAAATGGACGGAATTCAGGCAGCTAAGGGCATCAAAGCTGCGGACAGCGGAGCTTTGATTATCATGTGTTCCGCTATGGGGCAGCAAGCGATGGTTATCGAGTCGATTCAAGCCGGCGCGAGGGATTTCATCGTCAAGCCTTTCCAAGCGGACAGGGTTATTGAAGCCGTAAAGAAAGTTATCGGTTAGCCCGAGGCATATGGAAAATTTAATTTTTCTTCTTAGCGAAAGCTGGTCTTCCTTGGCGGCAGACCGGCTTTTTAGTATGTTTGCCGCCTCCGCTACACCTGCAACAGACACGTTCGGTGTGATTTTTACTTGGGCGCGCTTCATATTGGCGACGGTTTTGGTTGCGGTATTGTGTTGGTTTGTTTTGAGAAAAATGGCGGGGGCAAACAGGCTCGGCAGGCGAGCGGGTAATTTATCCGTTGTTGAGTCGGTAAATTTAGGGGGACAAACCGCTGTTCAGCTTATAAAAGCCGGGGAAAAATATTTGGTTGTCGGGGTGACGAGGGAGCGCGTGACTTTTCTTGCCGAAGTTGACAAGGATGATATTACCGAGCCTGCAACCTCCGATTTTGTGAATCTGAACACCCCCTTTGGTAAAGTTCTTTCGCGGTTTGTTAAGCCGCAGAACACGCCGGGAGATGATGAAAATGACCAATAAGCGAATAGTTTTTGTTTTTGCGGCCTTAATTCTGGGTCTTTTTTTCGTGCCGCAGAGTGTTTACGCTCAAGGACTCTTAAATGAGGAAGGCTCGCTTCTGCCGGAAATTACCTTCTCTGTAGGTGCGACCGACGACCCCGAGGCCGTTGTTGCTACGCTTCAAGTTCTTTTTTTGGTAAGCATTATTGCGCTTGCGCCGTCGCTTCTCATTCTGCTTACGTCGTTTTTGCGCATCATTATTGTGCTTTCGTTTACGCGGCAGGCAATGGCAACGCAGCAAATGCCGCCAAACCAAGTGCTTATCGGCATCGCGCTGTTTTTGACGCTTTTTGTTATGGCTCCGCAGTTTAACGCCATTAACGAAAACGCCATTCAGCCTCTCGGTGCCGGCGACATTAACATTGAGCAGGCCATTGATGCAGGTTGGGAGCCGTTGCGAGATTTTATGGTGCATCAGCTTAACAACAACGCTTTCGGACACGATGCCGTCACGCTTTTTATGGATTTGGGCAACGTTACCATCGACATGGAGGCCGGCGAACACATCCCTGCAAACGTGCTGATTCCTGCGTTCATTGTGAACGAGTTGATGATGGGCTTTATGATGGGCTTTATGATTTACCTGCCGTTTATCGTCATTGATATGGTTGTTGCCAGTGTTTTGATGTCGATGGGTATGATGATGCTTCCGCCCGCTATGATTTCTATGCCGTTTAAAATTATGGTGTTTTTGCTTGCCGGAGGTTGGGAAGTCGTCATTGTTTCGATGTTGCGAACGTTCGGGCTTTAGCTCGGGAAGACGGGGCGAAAATGGCAATAATAATAATCACCCTGCTGATTATGGTATTATTTGCGGGGTGTACAGCCGCGCAGCAAGATTTTTACATCCGAAACGAGTCGGACTTCGTTTTGCGTGACATACTTGAAACTCAAAATCCCGCTTTTGAAGGGGATTATTTACATACTAATGATGTGCAATGTGAAGCAGAGTTGCTGTATCAAACGTTTTTGGAATCGGATTATTGGTTGCGAGTGCGTTGCTTTCAATGCTGCGGAAATTTGATGCAAATTCCTGATTGCGGCAATTGGAGAGTCACTGATAAAAAGATATTTGATTTTGATGGTGTGCCGAATCTTTGGTTCAGAGCTGTGTGGAGCGAAGAGGATTTTATTTCGCCGAGGTGGTCCGGTTCAATAACCGGGTTTGCGACAGTTGAAGCCGGCGAAGTGGTGCTGTTGTTAAGCGGCTATACCTCCGGCGGAAGCATAGGCGGGGATTTTGTTGCGTTCGGATATTACGCGGAAACATCTGAATATGTAATCGTACTTCGTAGTTTTTCGGGCGGCTTTGGGGGCAATTATATCGGCGCAAGTATTTATTCTGTGCGAGCCGGCGGGCTGACAAGATTGCATCAGATTGCGTACACATATTTTTGGGCATCTCACCATGGCGGAGAAGGAGAACATATATTCGAAGTGAATGGTGAAAGGGTTTGTTATGATGTTTACGCTCAAATTGCAAACCGCGTTGAAGCTCGTGACTTTCCGCCTTACCGTCGCAATTTCCAAGGGCGTTCGTTAGAAACGCACGACAAACAGCATGAACAAGATTTGGGGGGCTTCGCCCCCAAGCCCCCACCCGCTTTTTAAAAAAAGCGGGGCAAAAATTATCAAAAATCGCGCGAAGCGCGATTTTTAAGAAAGTTTGTGGGGTGCGGGCGAAGCCCTGTGGTTTTAGTGTGTTTGTCGTGATTATAAACGCCCTATTTCCTCCATCACGACCTCTTCGATTTCATCCTCGGATATGTTTCGCACGATTTCGCCTTTTTTGAACAGCACAGCCCCGCCTCGCGCCCCTGCAACGCCGATGTCGGCTTCGCGGGCTTCGCCGGGGCCGTTCACCGCGCAACCCATCACCGCAATAATGATGGGTTTTTTTAATGTTTTCGGCTCTCGGAATATATCTTCGGTGTTCGTTTCAGCTTCTTTTTGCCTGATTCGCTCTTCGATTCGTGTTGCAATTCCCGCGACGTCAATGTTTGCGCGGGCGCAGGTCGGGCAGGCGATTACCGTTACGCCGAAATGGCGCAAGCCCATCGCGGAAAGAATTTCGCGGGCGGCATGAATTTCCGCCACAGGGTCGCCGGAAAGGGACACGCGCAATGTGTCTCCGATGCCGAGCGACAAAAGCGCACCAAGCCCCGCCGCAGAACGAATCGCACCGGTATGCTGTGTGCCGGCCTCCGTCAGGCCGATATGCAGGGGATATTCAAGCTCCCGCGCGAGCAATTTATGCGCGGCAAGCATCAGCGGAACGTTGCTCGCCTTCACGGACACAACGATGTCACGAAACGCAAACTTTTCAAGCATTGCAACGTTTCGCAACGCGCTTTCCGCTAACCCTTCCGCCGTCACGCCGCCATATTTCTGCAAAATTTCCTTTTCCAACGAGCCGCCGTTTACGCCCACCCGAATCGGCAAGCCGTTCGCTTTTGCCGCTTCGGCGACCTCGCGAACGCGCCCCTCGCCGCCGATATTGCCGGGGTTTATGCGCAGCTTGTCTGCACCGTTTTTCACGGATTCCAGTGCCAATTTGTAATCAAAATGAATGTCCGCCACAAGCGGAATCGAAATTTGCTTCTTTATGTCGCGAATTGCCGCCGCCGCTTCGATGTTCGGCACGGCGACGCGAGCGATTTCGCACCCCGCCGCATGAAGCGCATTGATTTGCGCCACGGTTGCCGCAACGTCGCGCGTGTCCGTATTTGTCATCGACTGCACAACAATCGGATGTCCGCCGCCCACGCGCACCCCGCCGATATTTACGATTTTTGTTTTTTCGCGAGTTATCATAGTGTCTCCTTTTCTGAAACCGTGTGGGCTTCGCCCCCACGCCCCCACGAACTTTTTGGAAAAAGTTCGACAAAAACTTATAAAATCGCGCTAACGCGCGATTTTGGGTTGCGAATGGGGAACACTTGCCACACGACTCAAAGAAACCGCGCGAAGCGCGGTTTCTGATAAAGTTTTTGCCCCGCTTTTTTCAAAAAGCGGGTGGGGTGCGGGGTGAAGCCCCGCGGTCTTAACCATGGCCGGACTTCTTGCGCAACTGTAATTTTCGTTTCAGGGTGCGCGGAAGAACGCCTCGCTTTTTGTCATTTTGCTTCGCAAAACGACTGCCGCTCGGCAATCCGCGAACCCATCACCGAAAATTTTGAAGTTATGCAAGAAGTCTGTTTTAAAAAAAGTTGTGAAAACTTTCGGGGTCGGGGCCGGTGCGATGGTCTTGGTTGAGGGCGTCGATTGCGGATACTTCTTCCGGGGTGAGGGCAAAGTCGAAAAGGTCGAAGTTTTCGTGGATTCGGGCGGGCGTGACGGATTTCGGAATCGCCACAATGCCGAGGTCGATGTTCCAACGCAAAATTATTTGCGCGGTCGTTTTGTTGTATTTTTTCGCAAGCGACACCAAAACGTCGTCGGTTAAAAGCTGCTCTTTGAAGCTGAAATCTTTGCCGCCGCCGAGGGGACTCCAACTTTGCGGCGCAATTGTTTCCGTGCGACAAAGTTCGATAAGCGGCTTTTGCGTGAGGCGCGGATGCATTTCGAATTGGTTCATTGCGGGAATGACGCTCCAATGCTTTTTGATTTCGGCAATGTGGCGCGGCAGAAAATTTGACACTCCAATTGCTTTCGCCTTGCCGCTTTTGAAGTGCCGCTCCATCGTAAGCCACGTTTGTACATATGTTTCCGGCACGGGCCAATGCATCAGATAGAGGTCAACGCAGTCGAGTCCGAGTTTTTCGAGGCTTTCGTCGAGTTCGGTTTCGGCGCGACCTTCGCGTTGCGCGGTGTTCGACAGCTTTGTTGTGATGAAAAGTTCGTCGCGGGGAATTCCGCACGAGCTGATTGCCTTGCCGACAATCTCTTCGTTTGCGTACGCGGCGGCGGTGTCGATGCTTCTGTAGCCGACCTCAAGCGCGACGTCGATGGAGGACGTGTCCTCAATTTTAAATACTCCGAAGCCCAGCAGCGGCATTTTTGCCCCTGTGTTTAATGTAATTGTTTTCATTTTTTCAAATCCTTTCCGAGTGTATGTTCCGGAAATATTATCCGGTTGCACGTTCGTAATGTCAAGTCATGCGAACCGCGCCGCAAATTCGTCTTCATCAATAACGGGAACGTCAAGCGCGGCGGCTTTTTTATTTTTCGCCGACGCCGATTTTGCATCATTATTTATCAAAAACGACGTTTTCGCCGTGACGCTTCCGGTTACGCGCCCGCCCGCGTTTTCGATGAAACCCTGCAATTCTTTGCGATTTTTAAATCGCGTAACGTCGCCGGTAATAACAAAAGTAAGCCCGGCAAGAGGGCGATTTTCGCCCGCCGCCGCAGTAGGGGAGGGGATGCGCAGAATTTCCGAAACGCGGTCGAATTGCCGGCGATTCTCCGGATGCGAAAAGTATTCGTGCAAGCTGCGCGAAATCGCTTCGCCGAAGCCCTTTATTTCCGCCAATTCAGAATCTTCGCCCGCGCAAACGTCGGCGATTTTTTTTGCGTCATGCCCGAAATGCGCACACAACAACTTTGCGTTCGCAAGCCCAACATGTCGAATGCCGAGCGCGTAAATGAAATTCGGCAGCCGAACGTCTTTCGCCGCTTCAATGCTGCGGAGCAGCTTCTCGTATGATTTTTCCCCGAAACCCTCCGTTTGCAGAATTTCGTCCCGATGCCTCTCAAGCTCAAACAGGTCCAAAAAATTCGTAACGAACCCGCGCGATGCAAATTTTTCAAGCGTCTGCTCGCTCAATCCGGCGATATTCATTGCGTCGCGACTCACAAAGTGCGCCAGCCCGCCAACAAGCTGCGCGGGGCAACCGGCATTTGTGCAATAAAGAACCTCGGGGCTTGCCGCGCGTTTATCGGGTTCGCTCCCGGTAATTTCCGTCGCGCCGCCGCAAACGGGGCAAACCTCCGGCGGTTCGTCGGCCGCGCCGCCGCTTAAATTTTCCGCCACTTGCGGAATAATCATGTTTGCCTTGTACACGCTGATTCTGTCGCCTTTTTTCAGCCCGAGTCCGCGCAAAATACTGACATTATGCAAGCTCGCGCGACTCACAACCGTTCCTTCAATTTCGACCGGCTCGAACACCGCAACGGGATTCACAAGCCCCGTTCGCGACGTACTCCATTCGATGTCCGCGAGCGTTGTTTCCGCGATTTCATCCGCCCACTTGAACGCCAAGCTGTCGCGCGGAAATTTCGACGTCGCTCCGAGCGACCGGCTGTACGAAACATCATCATACGTAAGAACAAGCCCGTCAGACATCAGCTCCGCGCTCGAAATTTTCGATTTAAACCGCGCAACCGCCTCAACGACATTCTCCGCCGTAACCTGTTCATACTCCGCAACCTCAAAGCCCTGCGCGGCAAGCCACTTCAATTGCTCAGATTTTTTTCCGAGGCTTTCGGGGGAAACTTTTTTTAAAAAAAAAGTTTCCCCCGAACCCCCTTCAAAAAAATTATCATCGGAAACCGCGTGAAACGCGGTTTCCTGTGTTTTTGTCGAACTTTTTTCAAAAAGTTCGTGGGGTTCGGGGCGAAGCCCCGAAAACTCATCCTTAATCGAAAAAGCAAAAAATTTTACGCGCCTCTGAGCGGTGACTTCGTTGTTGAGTTGGCGAACAGCCCCGCTGCATAAATTGCGCGGATTTTTGTATTCGCCGGATTTGTTGATTTCATTGAAGTCGGCGATAGAAATGACGGCTTCGCCGCGAATGTCGAATCGCCCCTTGTGCGGAACGGTTAGGGGGATGTTTGTGAAAACGCGGGCATTGTGCGTGACGTCTTCGCCGATACTGCCGTTTCCGCGTGTGAGGGCGCGAACGAGTTCGCCGTTGTTGTAGCGCAAAACAATCGTCAAGCCGTCCAACTTCCACGATAATAAGCCCTCATGCTCTCCGAGGAAAGCGATAAGGGCGGCCGGGTCTTTTGTTTTGTCGAGGGAAAGCATCGGCGTGTCGTGGGGGGCTTTTTGCAGGCTGCCCACAACTTCGTAGCCGACTTTGCGCGTGGGGCTTCCGGCAAGTTGAATGCCGGTTTCGGCTTCGAGCCGAACAAGCTCGTCGTATAAATTGTCGTATTCGAGATTCGAAATAATTTCGCGATTTTCATGGTAATATGCGCGGTTTGCGGCGTTGAGTTGCGCCGAAAGTTCTTTTATGCGACCAATCATCAGTTCCACTCCCAGGAGTCGGCAAAATTGTTCATTACCGTATTGTGGTCTTTGGGGAAATCGTAGGACGTCCACGATTCGTATGCGGAAACCAATGCGCCGCAATCGTTGTCGTCCAAAGTTTGCAGGAGCTTTTGCGCAAGTTCGACGACGCCGGCGGGTTTGTTCGGAGCGGAAATAACGGCGTCTTCCAACTTGCGAACCGACGGAAAAAGAATTTCGTTTTCAATCAGAATCAGGCGATACAGATTAAAAACCATGCCGTCGGCAACGTGGTGGCGAAAAAATCCCGTCGGTTTGCACGCGCACCAAAAATATCCGTAGTATTGCTTGAACGTGCAATAAAATCGGAGCTGTTTTTTCGCGGCCTCGATTTTGGGATAAACGGGAATTTTCGCGGCGAGTTCGGCGAGGTCCGGCTCGTCGCAAAAAAGAACCCGCGCGTTTGAAAACATATTGCGCATGGGTTCCGAGCCGTTTTGAGCTAAATGCTCCAAGCATTCGCGGGTGTGATAATGAATGTCAAAGTATCCGCCGGGATAGGTGCATTTTCCGTGAACAACTTCGAGTGTGCCTTCGTTTTGCCGGCGGCGTTGGTATTCCTCCTGCGAAATAATCGCAACGCCGTCAACGTCGGAATCGTCACGCGCTGTTTCCGTTGCAATCGAACCGATTAAAAATAATGCCCGGACTCGTTCGTCCGCACGAAAATGCGCGGTCATGTTTTTTACAGAATCCGCATGATGTTGTCGCATGTTATCCCTCCGAAACGAAAATTACAGTTGCGCAAGAAGTCTATTGCTCTGCAATGCGCAGCATTCCCGCTGTGATTTCTATTGTAAACGGATTGACGGTACGGTTTACGAGTTCCAAAATTGCGTCTTTGTCGGGCAGTTCGTACCAACCGGGCGGGCCGCTTGTGCCGGTTGTAGGCAAGGTGTAGGCCGAAAATTCCGCGCCGACCAAATCATCCAGCCGCGATGCGAACCAAAGCATCTCGCGATATGTGAGGTCTGTGTTGACGTATTCGCGATAAATGCTGACCAGTTCCGGCACGCGAGTGATTGTCTGCGGCGACAAAAGCTCGTCGAACAGCGCGAGAATAACCTGCTGCTGATTTTCCATGCGAGCGTAATCGGTAATTGCGCGATGTCCGGGGTTTGCCATGCGAAACCGCGCAAACTGCAAAGCGCGTTCGCCGTCGAGAACCTGCACTCCCGCCGGAATGTTAATGCGCAAATTATCGGTGGGGTCGTCGTATCGCATGTGAAACGGCACGTTTATTTCCACGCCGCCGACGGAATCAACCACCCGCACAAAACTGCGATAATTCACGCTTACATAAAAATCCGGCGCGAAGCCGAAAAGCGTTTGCATGTCGGCGTTCATTTGCGCAACGCCGCCGTCGTGTCCGCCGCCGTCGCGTCGCCCGAAAGAATATGCCGCAACCGGCTTCCGAAGCCGTCGCGGAGCGTCAACGAGAGTGTCACGCGGAACACTTATTGTATACACGCGACCGTTTTCAATGTCAACGCCGGCAACGATAATCGCGTCGGCATTGTTGCCCCGGTCGAGTCCGAAAATAAGAAATGTGAAAAATAACGGCTTGCGTTCCGCCACCGTGAGAATTTCCGGTAACGCAGAATCTTCGGCGACGGGGCGCGGTATTTCAACATGCGTCGGAACAACCGGCGGCGCATCAAAATAACTGCACCCGATTAAAATCAAAGCGGACATGAGTATAAGAGAGTATTGAAAAATAGTTTGAGAATTTTTCATAATTTTTTAACGCCTTTCGGTGAGAATCCGATTTGCATTATGACATGCGCGCAAGCACCTTGTAAAGATTTAACCAAACCGGTAGGATTTAGTGGACTTCTTGCGCAACTGTAATTTTCGTTTCGGAGGGGCGCGGCAAAACGCCTCGCTTGATGTCGTTTTGCTTCGCAAAACAACCGGTCGCTCGGCAAGCCGCGCCGCCCCTCACCGAAAAATTTGAAGTTATGCAAGAAGTCGAGTGCATAAAGGAGGAGTTTAACATGTCAAAATTTTTTAAATCGCGTCTTGTGCGTTCGATTATGCCGTATTTTATTTTGGGTATCTTTTTGATAGTGGCTTTTCGGGTAATCATGGGCATTGAATTTTTATCCGAACATTCGAAACATTTCCGGCATTTTTGGGGAGTTATAACGCCGTTTTTAGCGGGCGGAATTATTGCCTATATTTTAAATTTGCCGTGCAGTGCGATTCAAAAATTGCTTTTGAAAATAGATAATCGTTTTGTTCAAAAGCGCAGCCGCGGGTTAAGCGTTTTGGCGACGGTTATAATCGTTGTCGTACTGATTATTTTTTCGGTGAACATGATTGCGCCGCGAGTTACCGAGAGCATAACGGCCATTGTCACCGCGTTTGATGAGTACGAAGATACGGTTCGCGGATGGATTGAAACGGTTGACGGTTGGGATTTGCCCGACTTTATACCGGAAATCGACGAGGATATGCTTATCGGAATTGCCACGGATTTTATCACCGACATCGACGTGGACAGCATTACCGCTTCAATTATGGCGGGAATCGGCGCGACGCTTCGAGGGGTTTTTAACACTATTTTGGCGATTATCGCCTCGATTTACTTCCTCATCGAAAAAGACCGCCTGAAGGAATATTTAAAACGCGGCATTTCCGCCCTTGTAACAGACAAAACAAATGACCTTGTTTTAAAATATTCCCGCAAATTGCATCATAACTTCCATATGTACATTTACACGCAAACCATCGACGGAATTATTCTCGGTTCGCTGATGATAGGGCTTTTGCTTATTTTCCGTTCGCCGCACGCATTGCTTTTGGGGCTGATTTTGGGCGTTGTGAATTATATTCCGTACTTCGGCTCGATTTTCGGCACAATTTTTGCGGTAATTGTGGTTGCATTTACGCAAAGCATACCGACCGCCGCGCTTGCCGCCGTTTTCATGTTCATCCTCCAACAAGTTGACGGAAACTTTATTCAGCCGAGGCTCATGGGAGGGTCGTTTTCGCTGAGTCCGCTGCTTGTAATAATATCCGTGACAATCGGTATGGCATACGGCGGAATGATGGGAATGCTTGTTGCCATCCCCATTGTCGCGATTTTGAAAGATATTTTAGATGAATATATCGAGCATCGCGAATATAAAAAATTAAACCCCGAGCCGTCGCTTACGGAAGATATTATGAACCGCGAAATCTATTAGAGCAATTTGATTTTGCGTTGTCCGAAAACGAGGCGGAAAATCGCGGGCTTCAGCGCGTTTTCCGACGAAGTTTGAGGCTACGCAAAACCAAGTTGCTATAACCGGAACGCCGGGGACATATATTTGCCGGCGACACGTTCCCTTCTTTTTTGAGCCGAAGCAATGCTTCACGGCTTCGAGGGAACGTGTCGCAATCGACACTTGCCCCCGGCGTTCATTGTGCGCTTGGCGCACACAAAAAAATCGCGCGAATGTGCGCGATTTTTTTTGAGCCGAAACATGTTTCACGACTTCGAGGGAATGTGTCGCAATCGACACTTGCCCCGGCGTTAG
Source organism: Defluviitaleaceae bacterium (assembly GCA_009781765.1). Classification (GTDB taxonomy): domain Bacteria; phylum Bacillota; class Clostridia; order Lachnospirales; family WQUN01; genus WQVC01. Next base: position 44,177 of record WQVC01000006.1, read on the forward strand.
CCTTTCATGGCTTCTGCAACTTCTGCCGCGAAGTCCACTTCTTTTTTCTCGATGCCTTCGCCTTTTTCGTAGCGAGTGAAGTCGGCGATTTTCACATCTGCGCCGACGGATTTTAAATATGATGCGACGGTGTGTTCCGCATCTTTTACATATTCCTGGTCGAGCAGGCAAACTTCCTTGAGTCCTTTCGCAAGGCGACCTTCAACCATTTTTTCAATTACTTGGGCAGGTTTGGGTTTGTCAGCGGCTTCGTTTTCCTGCATGGCTTGTTTTGTGAGAATTTCTTTTTCGTTGGCGATATGCTCGGCGGGAACGTCGTCGCGTGAAACAAATTGCGGCGACATTGCGGCAATTTGCATACATACGTTACGTCCGGCCTCAAGCACCGCGTCGTTAATTTCGGGCGCGGAAACGAGAAGCATTGCGCCTACACGACCGCCGCCGTGGATATATTCGATAACAGCTTCGTTCGCGCCGTTTGCCGCGAAACGCGCAAAGCGACGAATGCCGATATTTTCGCCGATTGTAGCAACTTTATTTGCCAAGGCTTCTTTAACGGTTTGCGTTGTGTCCGCAATCCATTTTTCTTCGACAAGTTCTTCGGGGGTTTTCGCGCCGGATGCAAGTACGTGATTTGCAACTTGCTGCACGAAGGTTACAAAATCTTCGTTTTTCGCAACGAAGTCGGTTTCGCTGTTTACTTCAACGAGTGCGCCGTTTTTGCGGTCGGACGTGACAGCCGCCGCAACAAGACCCTCTGCTGCAACACGTCCGGCTTTTTTCGCCGCCGCTGCAAGACCTTTTTCGCGCAAAATTTCGGATGCGCGTTTAACATCGCCGTTTGCTTCAACAAGGGCGTTTTTACACGCCGCCATGCCCGCACCGGTGAGTTCGCGCAATTCTTTTACCATTGATGCTGTAACTTGCATTATGCGTTCACCTCGTTTTCTACGACTTCTTCAATTGATTGGGGTGCTTGCGGCGCGGATGCTGCCGCCGCTTGTGCCGGGGCTTCGAGGGCTTGCGCTGATGCTTCGAGGTCGTCGCCGGTTTGTTCGCCCTGACGCGCTTCGAGAACCGCGTCGGCAAGTTTGCCCGCGATGAGTTTAATCGCGCGGATTGCGTCGTCGTTGCCGGGGATTACGAAGTCGGCGTCGTCGGGGTCGCAGTTTGTGTCAACGATTGCAACAATGGGGATACCCAATGTGCGCGCTTCCTGAATTGCGATGCGCTCTTTGCGGGCGTCAACAATAAATAATACGTCCGGTACGCGCTTCATGTACTTTACGCCGCCGAGGTTGCGCTGAAGTTTTTCCATTTCGTGCTCAAGTTTTGCGACTTCTTTTTTCGGAAGCAATGCCATGCGTCCGTCTTCTTTCATGCGTTCGAGGTCTTTGAGACGCTGTACGCGAAGCTGCATCGTTTTGAAGTTTGTAAGCATTCCGCCGAGCCAACGCTCGTTTACGTAGTACATTCCGCAGCGAGTCGCTTCCTCTTTAATGGACTCTTGCGCCTGCTTTTTTGTGCCGACAAAAAGCATTTCGCCGCCGTCGGCGATGATTTCGCTCACGGCGCGGTATGCGTCGTCGATTTTACGCACGGTTTTTTGCAGGTCGATGATGTAAATTCCGTTACGTTCGGCGAAGATATATTCCGCCATTTTGGGATTCCAGCGTCTTGTTTGGTGACCGAAGTGTACACCCGCTTCAAGAAGCTGTTTCATTGAAATTACTGCCATTTTGGCACCTCCTGTTGTTTTCCTCCGCAGCGAGGGTTTCGCCGCGTGTGTTGTTGTCTGCAACCTTGAAATGGTAGCGTTTTTTGCAAGGGTTGTCAAGGAAGTTTCTCCAAATCCAACTGTATAAACCCCAACCTGCGATTGTGTTCTGTCATAAGAATGCCGAGGTCGCAGTGTTCCCGCCAATCAACCCAATCGAACGGGATTTCCGGCGGAATTGCCCATGTGCCGTCGGGATTCAGAAATCCCCATCTGCCGCCGATTATTTCGATGTACGCGCCTTCCTGCATTCCGAGAGCCCAATCCCATCGCCCGCCGATATTTACGCGCCGGAGTTCGTTGCTGCCCCAAGTGTTGATATAATCATGTTCGAGGGGAAGAATTATTTCGCCGTGTCGGTTCATCAGCCCCCACTGCGCACGAAACGGCGGTCGCCAACGATGTCCGAAGGGAGGACCGCCAAACGCTACGGCGGCTATACCCGGCGAAAAAGACGAAACGCCGTCATATATCGGCGGGGCAATTTCGCGCCCCCGCATATCGACGATTTTCCATTTTCCGTACAGGTATTCGCCGCCGTCGTCGCATTCTCGCCACTCACCCTCCGGCATTACCGCAACCAAGTATTCACAAAGAATATTCACCCAAGTATGTACAGGCTCTAAAATAATCCGTCCCGTTTCGGAATCAGCCAAGCCGAAACGCCTGTTGTCGCCTTCGTTTTCACCGATAACGCGCACCGGGGAAGCGGGACGTTCAGCACGTTGTTGCAGAAAGAACTCTCCCGTCGGAGGAAATTCCGCAAGGATTCGCTCTCTTGCGCGACTGTAATCGTATTCAAAAGGGACGAGAATATTTCCGGCCAAGTCAATTGCGTCCCACTGCCGATTTTCCCAATCGTAATCATCGCCTATTCTCGCGAGGATTCTATCGTTACCAACGCGAGAGGCATGATTAAAAATCGGTTCGATTATCAAACGCCAATTTGTTCCGTAAGCGGGAATATCCGCAGTGCGGGTTGAAAGCCCCGAAAACTCCGACGCCGCATTGCGTGTAAAAACATCAAGAATACCGTACCTGCCGTTGTAACGGGCAAAAACGGTGTTGTCGTCTATGTTGAGTATGCGGTCGAAGGCAAACGGGATAACGATTTCGCCGCTGTGGTCAATTATGCCGTATTTGCCGTCGTAAAGCGCGATTGCAATGCTGTTGTTCAGAATATGAATGCGGTCGAAAATAAACGGCGCAGAAGTATCGCCGGATTTGTCGATAAGCCCCCATTTGCCGTTTTGCCGCATTGCGATTGTGTTGAAATTTTCGTGAGTCACGCCCCAATTTTCCAACGGTACAAATCCGCCGTCGAAAATAAAATCCGTGACAAATTCGCCGTTGTACATAACGGCAAATTCATCCGAGAATGCTTCCGGGGTCAGACGCCACGGATAATGCCCGTATATTTCTCTGAATCCGGTATCCCAATACGAATACCGGCGCAGGCTTGAGTCCACGCGCCGAATGTAATGCAGGTTATCGGTAATGTTCCACCCGAATCGCTCGAATCTTTTGTCAAACGGATGAACGCCGGATATATAATCCATCCCGAAATAATGCGCGGGTTCTCCGAATAAATTGCGCTCGCGGTCGTATACGAACCGAACTGTCGGCGGCCCGCAATGCCCGGCGTGAGAATTTTCCGTTAAGTGTCCCGTTTCACGGTCGATTTCCCGTCCGCTGAGGTCGCCGTCAAGGAACATGCCGCAGATGCAAAGATGAATATGCTCGAACTCCAATGTCGGCGGTACGCGCCAAACAAACCCCGCTTCGCACAAATGAAGAACCTGCGCGTATGGGGTGTTGTCGGTTGGTGCGTTGCCGTCAGATTCGGGGTTTTCATCCGGTGCTGATGTCGAATCTGATTCGGACGGTAACTCGTCGTCGGATATTGAATCGGGTTCGGGCGGCTCTCCGGCAGATGCAGATTCATACGACGATTCGACGGCAGGTGTCGATTCGGTCGATGGCTCTCCCGCAAACCCCGACTCCGGCGACTCTTCCGAGATACCGGGGATTTCCGGCGGGGCGTCCGATTCAATTTCGACGCGGCTTCCGCAAGCCATGAGAAAAATTGCAATCGCTGCGATTGTCGCGGCAAATATTTTTTTCATTTCACCAATCCCCGATACAATAATATTTACACACAGACATTATAGCACTTGCGACCTCTGAAAACCTGACTTTTCGCATATGTTGCTTCTCAGAAACCGACAGACCTGTCCTGAACCTGTAATTCGGCAAGCCGCGCCACCCCTCGCCGAAAATTTTGAAGTTATCGCGAACGCACTGCTCGTCCGGGCTTCGTCGGAAGACGCGCGGAAGCCCGCGATTTCCTGACTCGCCTTCATGGTTCTCAAAGGCGTTCCGGCTACCGATAGGTTTCGGACGTCCCGCCGATTGACAGCAAAAATCGCGCATTCGCGCGATTTTCGTTAAAGTTTTTGCCCCGCTTTTAAAGGTCGAAGCGAGCGTTTCCCGCGCCACCCTTCAAAAAGCGGAATGGGGGCGTGGGGGGCAAAGCCCCCACAATACATTACATATTTATTCTATCTCGCGCATTCACGGGTGAGAGCCGCCCATGTGAGCGGGCCGACAGCACCGTCGGGGTTGAGGCGTTGAAGGCGTTGGAACGTTGTTACGGCGCAGAATGTTGCAGGGCCGAAAGAGCCGTCTTCGACAAGCTGCCCGAGAGCAATTTCTCGTGTTGCAACGCGGTTTAAGCAGCGTTGGAATTGACGTACGGATTCGCCGCGCATTCCTTGGCGCAAAACGATGCCCGGGTACGCCGGCATTGTTACGCTGCCGCCGCCTCCGCCGCCGCCCGAAAGCGGAAATGCCTGCCGAATGCTTTCGGCAATTGCGTTTGACACGGTGTTTACATTGAATCGTGCCATGTCTTGCGGGTTGTTTAAAAATGCGACTTCGAGAAGAACGGCGGGCATTTGCGTAAGGCGCAAAATTCCGAAGGTGTCTTGCCCGTTTGCGTTTACGCTTGTGAAAACGCCGCGATTTCTGAATCCCAGCGCGGCAAGTCGCGTCAACATTGACGATGCGAGATTTCGTGCGGGGCCGTTGTCGCGAATGCTTACAAATGCTTCAGAGCCGGTAGCGGGAGTGCCTTCGTTGCTGTTAAAGTGTATTTCAACAAGCGCGTTTGCGCGTTGTTCGTTAGCGAGGTTTGCATCTTGTGTGATACTGCGGTTTACGTCGGTTGTACGGTTGTTGATAACAGTGTATCCCCACCCGCGCAATAAGGATGAAACGGCATTTGATACGCTCAAGTTGAAATCTTTTTCACGCAAACCGTTTGCCGTTGCACCCGAATCGCTGCCGCCGTGACCTGCATAAACGGCGATTGTTGCCATTAACTACACCCTTTCATAAGGCCAAGCGTTTATTCCTCCAAAGTCCCAAACATTTGTGTATCCCAAAGATGCGAGTTCGTATGCGGCCTCGCGGCTTCGTATGCCGCTGTGACAGTACACCAAAATTTCCGCATCCTTGTTCGGGAGTATTTTTTCCGCCCGTTGATTTACAAGATAATCGGGCAACAAAAGCGCGCCGGGAATTTTACCTGCGGCAAATTCTTCGGCGGTGCGCACGTCGAGGATTATTACATCGGGGACGGATTGCATTTTTTCATATGCTTCGAATGCAGTAATTCGCTTAAATCGGTTCATAATTTTTCCCCCGTTTGACAAGTGAGCAATAGAGCAATTTGATTTTGCGTTGTCCGAAAACGAGGCGGGGAATGGGGGCTTCAGCCCATTTCCCGACGAAGTTTGAGGCTACGCAAAACCAAGTTGCTACAAGAAATTGCTCTGTTATAGTGAAACAATACAAAAACGCTCTTGTTTCACCCCCAACCACTCGCACTTTTGTAGCGAACGCACTTGAGAAATCCGTTCAGGTTTCGTCGGAAAACGCGCAGAAGCCCGCGATTTCCCGACTCGCCTTCACGG
>WQVC01000007.1 GCA_009781765.1 Defluviitaleaceae bacterium
ACTTTGAAGGGGATGACACCTTATCAATTCATTGTCAAATCTTGGGGCGATAATCCCGACGTTTTTTTAGATGAACCGTGCCACCTCAATCTGGGACTTTACACCTACCTTGCGCAGGGATTCAGACCCGTTGAAGTTTTCCCGACCGTATGGGATGAGGCGAATCCGTGCTTGTTTATGATTAAGTGTATCGGAGAAAGGATGGTGGCGTACCTGTGAACGAAATAATCCGCAAGCGCAAATCTGTGAGAAAATACGACCTCACACCGTTGGATGCCGCAACTCTCGAAGCTGTCCGCGCGGAAATTGCCGGGGTAAAGCCCCTGTACCCGGATGTCAAATTCTCCGTCGAAATAACAAGCAAAACTAAGGGGATTTTGGGCGTAAAAGCCCCGCATTTTCTGATTTTCGGCAGCGAAAACAAACCGGGTTCGCACGAAAATATCGGATTTATCGGTCAGCAGTTGGATTTGTATTTCTCCGCCAACGGGTTGGGTGCGTGTTGGCTCGGCGCATCGAAGCCCGGCGAAGCAATGGAATCCGACTTGCCGTATGTGATTGCACTGGCTTTCGGCAAACCTGCCGAGCCGCTTCATCGTGAACTTTCCGCGTTCAAGCGCAAGCCGTTGTCGGCAATCAGCGAGGGCAACGACCCGCGCTTGGAAGCCGCACGACTCGCTCCCAGCGGCGTGAATATGCAAAACTGGTATTTCATTGCCGATGACGGCAAAATTCACTGTTACTTGAAAAAGCCGAATCCGTTGGTCGGGTTGATGCTCGGAAAAATGAGCCGCATCGACTTAGGCATCGCAATTTGCCATATCGTATACGGGGAACTCGAAAACTTTTCCTTTGCCGAAGCGGGCGACGCGCCCGTGCGAAAAGGGCTTATTTATGCGGGAACGATTACGTTCGGCACCGGCGGGGTGCAGTAATGTTTGCGTTATCGGCGGAGCTGACTTTTTACGTTCCGCAGTCAACGTCGCTGAAAGACAAGCGGCAGGTTCGCAGAAGTCTTATCGAAAAAACGCGCCGCAAATTTAATGTTTCGATTGCGGAAATTGATACGCAAGATGTTTTGCAAACGCTGACAATCGGAATTGCCGTTGTGTCCGGCGATGCCGCGCACAGGCGTAACTCCATAGATGAAATTATTCGCTTCACGGAAGAACACGCGGATGCGGAGTTGACCGATGTTCAAATCGGGGAATGAAAATATTATCGCGAACACTCTCCTTGGAAGCCCGTTCGCCGGTACGTACACTTTGACTCGTTCGCGCCGCAAAACGGTTGTTATTTATGTTCGAGGGGGCGCGGTTGAAGTTCGCGCTCCGCTTCGAATGCCCGAGGATGAAATCGACCGTTTCGTTGCGGAAAAAGAAGAGTGGATTTTGAAAATTCTCGCAAAACAGCGTATTCAGGTCGAAAATAAAAAATCGTTTGCCGTAAATTACGGAAGTTTTGTGACTTTTCGCGGAAATCAATATGCGATTGCTTCACGAAGCGGGCTTGGTTTTGACGGCGAATTTTTTTGTGTGCCGCCCGACTTAACGCCGCAACAAATAAAGGCGATATGTATTCAAATTTATCGGCGGCTTGCTAAGGAGCATATTTCAAATCGTGTTGCCGCATTCGCCGCGCAAATGAATGCGGTGCCGGCGGTTGTAAAAATAAACGGCGCAATGAAGCGATGGGGCAGTTGCTCATCAAAAAAAAGCCTCAACTTTTCGTGGAGGCTGATAATGGCTGATGACAGCGTTATTGATTATGTTGTTGTTCACGAACTGGCGCATTTGGTTGAAATGAACCACTCTGCGCGATTTTGGGCGGTTGTGGCGACCGTTTTGCCGGATTATCCGGCGAGAAAATTGCGGTTAAAGGAACTGCAAAAAAAGTTGGCTAACGAGGATTGGGCGTTGCAAGTTTTTTCAGCGCGAGTTTGATAATTGTGTTGGCGGACATGTCTTCGTCGGCGACTTCCAACACCGCAGATACTGCCTCGGTGCGGCCGTATCCCAAGGCAAGAAGCGCGTCGGTTGCGTCTTGTTTGGGGCTTAATTGACCTTGCGGAGCGGGCGAAAATACAGGCGCGCCTTCGCCTTCGGATTTTATTTTATCTTTGAGTTCAAGCACAATGCGTTGTGCTGTTTTTTTGCCGACGCCGGGGGCTTTGCTTAATGCGGCGGCGTCTTCGGCGACGATTGCCGGAATAATTTGCTGCGGCGACATCGCCCCCAAAATTGCGGACGCCACCTTCGGCCCGATTCCCGAAACGGAAATCAGAAGCGTGAAAATGCGCACTTCTTCCTGCGTCAGGAAGCCGTGGAGGCTCTGCCCGGCGTCGTTCGATTGGAGGTATGTAAAAATTTGCACGTCCGTGCCGCGCGCCGGCATTCGCGCAATTGTTGTCGGCGCGACGTTCACTAAGTATCCTGCGCCGCCGACATCAACTACAACGGAGCTTTCATGCACAAACGCGAGCGTTCCTTTTACATATGCAATCATAAATTTTCCAACTCCTGCATCCATGTGCGGACGGGTTTTTTGTAGATTTCGGCATCTGCACCATGCATAATAAGGGATTTTTTTGCTTCGATTACGTCGATATTTTTGACGTCGCGTGTCAAACGGAGGAGCTTGTCCGAATTTTCCTCGTTGTAGAAGATTTTTTTCAATAATGCGGCAAACTCAAGCGTTTTTTCGATGGGAAGAGAGTCCGCCGAACGGATTTCTATGCGATTTTGCAGACGTACATCCGGAAACGCCATTGAAGTAATATGCTCGACGTCGGCTCGGGTTAATATTTTTGCCGCAAATATTTCGGAATTCGGTGCATTACCCGCGCAGACAGGCTCGTTTTCCGGCATTATAAATATCGGAGGCATGTCGTAAATGTAGTTTGCATAATCGAGAAATCCGAACGGTTCGTCAAGTGATTTCGGCACTATGCCCGAACGCGCCGGGTCAACATTATTCCAAATATGCGTGCGACCCATTTTGCCGGTTGTGTCGCACAAAAACGAAAAAATCGGCGTTAAAACATTAGCAATTCGGAATTTTTTTGAAAAATCAGATTCGCTTTCGTAATCTATTGAAATTTGAGCGGCGGCGGTACTTCGCATCATTTTCAAGCCGTGTGTACCGGTTTTTTTGAAATGCGCGTCCATAAGTTCGTAGCGTTTTTTCGGAATCAGAGGCAATTTTTCCGCATCTTTGAGCATCCCCGTGCAAAGAAGTTCGCAGTTAAAATCGCTTAAAATCGGCGAAATTTTCGAAAAAAAATCGGCGTATATTTTGCGAATTTCTTCATGGCACGACGAGGGGCGAACGCTGATTTCAAGTTGCGACGCCGGCTCAAGAGAAATTTCGGCGTTTTCGCCCGTAATTCCGATGATTTGACCGTCGGAAAAAATCGGCGTACCGAAAATCGGCGCGAATCGGTGCAAAATTTCAGCCACGCCATTTTGATAGGGCAGGGGAGTACCGGTTTCTTTGCTTACGACAAAATGTTCAAGCTCAATGCCGAAAAATTGCTCTTTTTTGCAACCGGATGCAAAAAAATCCGTTAAAACAGTCAAGTTTTCTTTCCTCATCGCATTTCACTCGGAACATTTCGTTGGAATTTCCATGTGTCGCGGCACATATCTTCAAGCGACTTTTTTGCGCGAAATTTCAGCATTTTTTCCGCCTTTTCCGGGCTTGCATAAGCCTCGGGGAAGTCGCCGGGGCGACGCGGCGCAATCGAGCGGGGGAGCTTCAATCCGTTCGTTTTGTCAAAGGCGTCTACCATCTCAAGTACGGAAATTCCGCGCCCCGTTCCGAGATTAAACACCTCGCAACCCGCATTTTCAGCGGAAAATTCAATCGCGCAAACATGCCCGTCGATTAAATCCGTGATATGAATGTAGTCGCGAATGCAAGTTCCGTCGGGTGTATTGTAATCGTTTCCGAAAATTTTGAGCTCGGAATGCAGTCCTGCTGCGGTTTGCGAGATAAACGGCATCAAATTATTCGGGATTCCGCGAGGGCAATCTCCGATTAAGCCGCTTTCATGCGCGCCCACGGCGTTAAAATATCTAAGTAAAACCACGGAAAAACGCGGCTCGGCGATGCATAAATCTCGTAAAATTTCTTCGCACATAATTTTTGTGCGCCCGTAAGGGTTTGTCGCGCCGAGGACGGAATCTTCCGTAAGCGGCACAGAATTTTCCGGGCTGTATGTTGCCGCCGAAGATGAGAAAATCATGCGAAAAACGCCGTGTTTTCGCATAGTTCGGCAAAGCGTGAGAGTTGAATTTAAATTGTTCTCGTAATATTCGAGCGGCTCGGAAACAGATTTGCCGACAGCTTTAAGCCCTGCAAAATGCGTAACGCAGTCGATTTTATGTTCGTAAAAAATTTTTTCAAGCGCGTTTTCGTCGCGTATGTCGGTTTCATAAAACGGAAAGTCCGAGCCGGAAATTTTTTTAACGCCGTCGAGGGCGGCCTGCGTTCCGTTTGAAAAATTATCCGCAACGACAATTTCATGCCCGAGGCGCAAAAGTTCCGCACACATGTGGCTTCCGATGTATCCCGCGCCGCCGGTTACCAAGATTTTCATATATTGAACCAACTCCTTGCTGCAATGGTGCGTTCACTATATTGAAAAAACAGCCGGATGTCAAAGAAGTTTCGCCAAAATCTCGGGGTTTCGCCTCGGGCATCCGCGAAGTTAAAACCTAAGAGTGTTGAAAAATTGTCCGTTCGCAGCTCACGGAATTTTTTAACATTCTCTATTTGGTAACCGCTCAGCTACCGATAGGTTTTTTTTTGCGCAAAAAATTCCGCCGAACAGGGCGATTGTTCTTAGCCTGTGCTCTTGAAATAATGCGAATTAACCCACATGCTTCCCTTCTCGTGCTTTTGATGTTAAAAAATCACAAAAAAATATTTTTCTTTCGCTATTTTAGGTTTTTTCGTGTGTTTTTGCGGTTAATTGTTTTTTCGGACGGCGCGAAATTGCTTTCCGTAGCGTCGGGCTATGTACGATTGCATAAATTTGCATAAGATTTTTAATGAAATATTAACGAATGTTACAAATAAAATTGTTGCAAACGTGTTACGTCCGTGCTAATATTTAAAAAAAATTGGGGGTTCGTGCGCATGGATGACAAATTTGTTGAAAACAAACGCGGGAAATACATCTTTTTAGGGATTGTTGCCGTTGTTATTGTGGCGTTCATCTTGCTCAGAGGCGAGTCGGATGTTTTGCGTTTTCGCGACGTCGCCGACCTGCATGTGGGCTTTCCGCCGCCGGAGGGTTCTTACGCGGCGTTTTTGAGCTACCATGAAAATACACCTCACGGTTCGGATGACGTTGAAATCAATATTTTCAGCCCCACCGCCGGCGTCGAAGGCGAAGACTTCATTATAACAGACGATTATCACGGCTACCGTGTTTTGCGCACGGAAGAGGGTTCGTATGTTGAATTTACCGTAAACGTGCCGCAGGCTGGGCTTTATCATATTCGTGCGGAGTATTTTCCCACGTTGGTTGACGCGCGCGGCATTGATATTCAGCGCGAATTACGTATTAACGGCGAAATTCCGTTCGCAGGTGCGGAGCTTATTACACTGCGTCGCGTTTGGGGTTCGGCCGGTCCGATTCGCGAAGATAACAGAGGAAACCAGATACGTCCGCCCCAAGTGGAGCATCCGCGTTGGGAACGGACGTATTTTATTGACAGATTGGGCTTTTTCACCGACCCGTATATGTTTTTCTTTGAAGCCGGCGCAAACACAATTTCGTTCACGGGCATAAACGAGCCGCTTGTATTAAGAAGCCTTGAGCTTGCGCCGGTTCGCGAACTGCCGACTTTCAGCGAATTCCGTGACGAAACGCCCCTTCCCGTACGCAACGACGATTTTTACCTTCGTGTGCAGGGCGAGTCGTCCACGTTCCGTTCGTCGCCGAGCCTTTTTCCGATTTTCGATAATTCCAGCGGCATAACCGACCCGCCTTCCGTCGCGTTAATTAGTCTTAATATGATTGGCGGAACGCCGTGGCGTATTCCGGGGCAGTGGATTGAATGGGATGTTGAAGTCCCCGACGACGGGCTTTATCGCATTCACGTGTCTGCGCGGCAGGGTTATAATCGCGGATTTGTTTCCGCGCGAACTCTTTCGGTCAACGGTGTCGTGCCGTTTGCGGAAGTCGCGGCAATTCCGTTTCAATTTAATAATAGTTGGGAGCTTATTACCCTTTCGGACGCGGATGGAAATCCGCTGTATTTCCCGCTGAATGCGGGAACAAACACGCTTCGTATGTACGTTACCTTGGGCGAAATGGGCGTGATGATTGACGAGCTTTTGGCAAGTGTGCATCGTCTTAATGAAATTTATCGGGAAATCATGGTGCTTACCGGCCCTGAGCCCGACCCCCTTCGCGACTATCGTGTGCATGTGGAATTGCCGCATGTTGTGGGGGGCGTGTACGATTCGGACGGCGTATGGCAGCGCGGCATGATTGACGTGGAAATTGATATGCTGTACGGGCTTTTGGCCCGAATGGAAGAATATCTCGGCGAGCGCAACGAGCATACCGGAATACTTGCGGCGACGGTGTCGCAGCTCGACACTTTCTACGCCCGCCCGAACAGAATCCCGACGCAGCTTATAAACTTCCGCCAAAATATTTCGGCGTTGGCGAACACCGCGCGCGAGTTGACTGAATCGCCGCTTGACATCGACTTTTTCATCATAGGCGGAACGGAAACGGAGTTGCCGAGGGTTCGTGAAACTTTATTAACCCGCGCATCTCACGAAATAAGCGCGTTTGTTGCAAGTTTTACCCACGATTTTGACGCTATCGGCAACGATTTTGCCGAGGGCGAAGCTATAGAAATTTGGATAACCCACGGGCGCGACCAAGCTACCGCGCTGAAATCCCTCATCGACGAGCAATTTACTCCCGAAACGGGCATCGGCGTGAACTTGCGGCTTGTAAACCCTGCGGCGGTTTTGCCGGCGGTTGTTGCCGGAATCGGGCCGGACGTTGTAATGGGAATGATGGGAAATACCGCCGCCGAGTATGCGTTTCGTAATGCCGCTGTTGACTTGACGCAATTTGAAGGCGGGGAGCGGTATCGCGTTGACGAACACGGCGTTACGCATGTCCGATATGTGCCCGGTTTTGAAGACATTTACGACCGTTTTCACGGAAGCGTATGGGTGCGTTTGCGCTTTATCGACGCCGACGACCATGTCGGTTATTTCGGAATGCCCGAAACGCAAAATTTCAGCCTGATGTTTTATCGTTCCGATATTTTGGAAGAACTCGGACTCGAAGCCCCCGAAACGTGGAGCGATGTTTTGGCGATGATGCCGATAATTCAGCGTCAAAACATGGCAATCGGAATACCGCCCATCGGCAACCCCATGGCACCGGACATCGGCGGATTTTTGACGCAACTTTATCAGCGCGGCGGATTCTTGTATGTGGATGAATGCCCCGAATACGTTGAAACCGGCGCGGAGTGCGGAATTTGTGAGGTTTGCGTGTTCGGAATATTCTCCCGCACCGCCCTCGGTTCGGAAGAGGCATTGGATGCGTTTGAAGCGTTTACGCGATTTTTTACGCATTTCGGTTCGCCGCAATTTTTCGACCCGCTTACGCGCTTCCGCAGCGGCGAAATGCCCATTGTTTTCGCCGATTTCGGAATGTTCAATACATTGAGCGTGTTCGCGCCGGAGCTGACCGGTTTGTGGAATTTCGCGCCCATGCCCGGGTACGACCATATTGAGCCGGTATACGCGCCCCATCGCGGCGGATATTATCGCGTACACCACACTATTCCCGACTGGGGAACGGCCGCGATTATGATTTACGAAAGCGACCATCACGACGAGTCGTGGGAGTTTTTAACATGGTGGACGTCCACCGAAACGCAGCTTCGTTTCGGGCGAGAAATGGAATCAATCATGGGTGAGGCGGCGCGTTATCCGACGGCAAACCTCGACGCATTTAACAGCTTGCCGTGGAGTTCTTCGCAGCTTGCCGTTTTGAACGAGCAACGCGATTGGATTCTCGGAACACCGGAAATCCCCGGCGGATACTACGTTTTCCGCCAACTCGTAAACGTAATTCGGCGTGTTGTAAACGACAATCTCGACACCCGCGAAACACTCCTCGATGTGCAAATTGTAATCAACCGCGAGCTTTCCAATAAACGCCGCGAGTTCGGCTTGGAATAGGAGAATTGTCTATGGAAGCAACAACGAGTTTCCAACGCTACGTTGCAAAGAGGCGCGCAATGGCGGCGCACACGTTGCGAGAGATGGTAAAGCACAAGTGGCTGTATCTTTTTCTCGCGCCGTTCCTGATTGTTTTCGTGACGTTTACGCTCACGCCGGTTGTGATGTCGTTCGGGCTGAGCTTTACGTACTTCAACGTGCTTGAGCCGCCGCGATTTATCGGCTTTCAAAATTATTTGAACCTGTTCCTTACCGACGATATTTTCCTTATCGCCCTGCAAAACACGCTGATTATGGCGGTTATAACCGGGCCTGTCGGATACATTTTGGCGTTTTTGTTCGCGTGGTTTATAAATGAATTGCCGCGATTTGTTCGCGCATTTGTTACCCTCGTTTTCTACGCGCCGACAATTGCGGGTTCAGCGTTTTTGGTGTGGGCGTTGGTTTTCACCGGGGACTCGATGGGGTATTTGAATGCGTGGTTGTTGAGTTGGGGCGTGATTCGTGAACCCGTGCAGTGGCTTACAAACCCGGATTATATGATGACCGTTATCCTGATTGTTGTACTTTGGATGAGCCTCGGTGCGGGATTCTTGGCGTTTATCGCGGGTCTTTCAACGATTGACGAGTCGTTATACGAAGCCGGGCTTGTTGACGGCGTAACGAATCGTTGGCAGGAACTTTGGTTCATCACCTTGCCGAATATGCAGGGAATGCTTATGTTCGGTGCGGTTATGGCGATTATGGCGAGCTTCGCCGTTGGTGAAGTCACGCAGGCACTTGCGGGCTTCCCGTCAACTGACTACGCGGTACACACCGTCGTAAACCATCTTATCGACTACGGCGCGATACGCTTCGAACTCGGTTACGCTTCCGCAATCGCAACGATTTTGTTCGTTGTAATGATTTACACAAAAATTTTGGTCGGCAAATTTATCGGAAAAATAGGTCAATAGGGGGGATTATTTATGGACACATTAACTCAACGGAATCAGGTTGCCCTTGACAGAATCAGGCGAAGAAAGGGCAGAGCATCACGAGCGTTGCGTAAACCCAATCGCTCACTCGGCGGCGACATTTTTATCTGGATAATTTTAGCGATATTCGGCGCGTTTTTCGCGTTCCCCCTCGTGTTTAACATTAACAATGCCTTCAAACCGCTCGACGAAATTTTTATTTTTCCGCCGAACCTTTTTGTAATCAATCCGACAATGAATAATCTCTTGGATTTGTTTGTTCTTATGTCGCGCTCGTGGGTTACGTTTACGCGCTACGTTTTCAATACCGTTTACATTACGGCAATGGGGACTTTCGGGCATTTGTTTTTTGCATCGCTCGGAGCGTTTGCCGTAAGTAAATACGAGTTCCCCGGCAGTAAATTTTTCTTCGGGCTGATTATCACAACTTTGATGTTTAACCCGTTTGTTTTGCAAATTCCGAACTTTTTAATTTTGGCGCAAATCGGTTGGATTGACACGCACTGGGCGGTAATAATCCCTGCTTTCGGAATGCCGCTCGGTTTCTTCCTTTTAAAGCAGTTTATGGACACGATTCCGATGTCGCTTGTTGAGGCGGCAAAAATCGACGGCGCAAGCGAATGGTACATTTACGCGCGAATTGTAATGCCGCTTGTAAAGCCCGCACTCTTAACTGCGCTTGTTTTCTCGATTCAGGCACTGTGGAACAATCCGCAGCATCTTTTCATCCACACCGAACAGCTTAAAACCCTGCCCCTTGCGATTCAGCAAATTATCGGCAGCCCCCACGCGCCGAATATCGCGCGTCAGGGCATAAACGCGGCGGGCGTTTTGGTAATGATGGTTGTACCGATTATCATTTTCATATCTGCCCAAAGCAATATTTTGAGAACGATGGCCAGTTCCGGCATTAAGGAGTGATGGAGATGCAAAATGAAAATTTTAAAAACAATCAACGAATTGTTGATGTGCGACAAGTGAGAAAATTTATTTGCTTCGTCTTGATTTCCGCCCTCGCGGTCGGTGCGTTGCCTCTTTCCGCACTTGCAACCGGCCCGACAAATTTCACCTACACGTACAACCAGTGGGGTTCGCCGATTCCTTCGCCGGACGCTTATCGCGTAACGGCGTACATCTTAGGGCAGCATTTGGAATTTAACGGCGAAAACGTGGGGGCGTTTCGTGAGCCGCAAGATTTACACGTTCACGGAAGTTTATTGTATCTCGTTGATACGGGAAACAACCGAATTATCGTTTTGGATTTTGCCGAGGAAACAACCGTTGTTGCGATTCATTCTTCCGCGATGTTGGACGGTGCGGAAATCACGTTTAACAGGCCGTACGGTATTTTCGTGTCGGAGTGGTATGCGAGTTACGGGGAAATTTGGCTTGCCGATACGATGAATCAGCGTGTTTTGCACATGGACGCGGATTGGAATGTGTTGCAGGTAATCGGGCATCCCGGCATTTACGGAACAAGTTTGCTTGAGGAAGACAGCAACTTTCTGCCAAATAAGGTTGTCGTTGATTTTTCCGGGCGTCTTTTTGTGCAAACACGACATGTAAACCGCGGACTTATGGAATTTGACCGCGACGGAACTTTTGCGGGCTACATGGGTGCGCCGGAGGTTGTTGTAGGGCCGGCGGACGTGTTTTGGCGGGCGATTGCCACGCAGGCGCAACGCGACCAAAGGCTTCTTAACGTTCCGGTTGAGTACAATAATTTATACATCGACAGCGAAGGCTTCATTTTCGTAACAACGGCGCAGGAAGATATCCACAATCCGGTTTCGCGGCTTAATGCGATGGGCGACGATATTATGATTCGCAACGGTTGGACTGACCCCATCGGTGATGTATGGTGGGGGACGGGTGCAGACCGCTCCGGGCCGAGCGAACTGGTTGCCGTAACAACTCTGCCCCACGATATTTTCGTTGTGTTCGACCGTAATCGCGGGCGGCTTTTCGCCTATGATTCGCAGGGGCATTTGCTTTACGTGTGGGGCGGACCCGGAAATCGCGAAGGTTTTTTCACATTCCCCACTGCTCTTGCAAGCATGGGTTACACGATTTTTGCACTCGACGGCGGGCAGGGGCCGAATTTGGGCGCACTTACCCGTTTCGATTTAACGGAGTACGGTGAGCTGATAAAACATGCTTTTGAGATGTATCAGCGCGGGCAGTACGAAGAAAGTTATTCGTACTGGAACGATGTTTTGCGCATGAACGGAAATTTCGGGCTTGCGTATATCGGCATTGCGCGGGCGCACTTGCGTATGGGAAATTATCGCGAAGCGATGCATTTTTTCCGTCTGCAAAGTGATTATCTCGGGTACGGGCGTGCGTTTAACTTTTATCGACGCATATGGATGGAGCAAAATTTTTGGATATTGGCGGTGGTTGTCGGCGTTGCAATTGTTGTTCCGCCGGTGATAAAAATTGTGCTGAAGTTGCGAAGGGAGATTAACGAATCATGACGGCTGTAAAAAAACATATATCAAGTGAAGCTGTTTCGAATTATTTTCGAAGCCTTGCGTTCTCCCTTTACACAATGCGCAGGCCGCTTGACGGGTTTTGGGATTTGGTTCACGAAAAACGCGGAAGCATGGCGGCGGCGCACACGATTGTAATTTTATCGATTTTGGTGCAAACCGTTTATGTAACGCAGTCGAATTTTTGGTGGATAGATATTCCCATGGAAGCGTTCAGTTCGGTTTACCTTGTGCTGAATATGGTTCTGCCGCTGTTGCTGTTTTCGCTTGCAAACTGGTGTCTGACGACGCTTTTCGACGGCAAGGGGCGCATAAGCGATATTTATATGGCATATGCGTATGCGATGGTTCCGCAAACGCTTATTCGCATCGCCATTGTTCCGATGACATTCATCCTTACAGCGGATGAAGTGATGATTCCGATTATGTTGTTTCAAATCGGCGAGGTTTGGTTCGTAATTTTGATTTTGTGTGCGATGAAGCAAATTCACGATTACACCTTCGGAAAGGCGTTGCTCACAACGCTTGTAAGCCTTGTGGCAATAGGTGTCATGGTATTTATTTTCCTTATGTTTTTTGCGGTTGTGAGTGATGGCATTGCGTATTTTTACTCACTCGGGCAAGAGTTAATGTTCAGAATCCGTCGAGGGTAGGTGATGACAATGAAAAAATGGTTTGCCGGTTTGTTTTTGGCAATTGCGGTAATGTTTATTTTTTCCGGATGTACAGTGCGAGTTCGCGAGGGTGGCGAAATTGTGATTTTTGAACGGGCTGACAACACTCCGCCCGTTGTTCACATCGAAAACGAGTATCTGCGTTTGGAATTTTTGACGGAAACGGCAGAAATTATTCTGCGTGAACTCGGCACGGATAATTATTGGCGTTCGACGCCCGAAGACGTTGAGCTTGACGTCAACGACCACACTGTCGGGTTTTCCGCAATCGAAAGTTTTTTTGCGCAAAGCATGTTTGTTTTGGAATGGGAAAGTCGCACCGGCGTGAATCGGCCGTTTGACACATACCGTTACTCAGTGCAAACAAGCCGTTTCGAGCATGAAATTTTAAGCCCGACGGAAATGGAATTACGTTTTACGGTGTCCGACCTCGCTGAATCTTTCGAACTTCCCGACGCAATTTACGAACACCGCCTTCTGGAATTTTTGGAAAATCTGTCGGGCTTAAACGGAGGGCGCGTTTTGCGTACGTTCGGCGTTGACCCGATTTCGCTTGACAATTTGCCGAGTCATCTGTCGCGTGACGAGGCGTTGTTGTATTTCCCCACGCTCGCTGACGGGTACTCGATTTTCCTGCTCGACATCGACACCCCTCCTGACCAACTCGAACGCGCACAAAATTTATTGCGCGAGGCAGGTTACACCTATGAAGAATGGGTCGCGGACATGGAATATTTCAACGTGCCGATGCATCTTGAGCAAGCCGCTTTCAATTTAATTATGCGTCTTGAGCTTGACCGGAACAACATGGTTGTAACAATTCCGATGCGCTCAATAACTTATGTTCCCGCGTTTATGCCGACGCAGCTTACGGTTTTGCCGTATTTCGGCGCGGGTCGCGCTACCGATGACGGCTACCTGTTTGTTCCCGACGGTTCGGGCGCGTTAATGTATTTTGACAGTATGCGCCACACGCAGGGGCTTTATTTCAACCGGGTTTTCGGTTGGGATGAGGCGATTATTCGCGACGCGGTTTTGCACGATAATCGTGCGCCGTTCCCGGTTTTCGGCGTTTACAGAAACGGTTCGACTCTTACCGGCATAATCGAAACGGGCGCGTCATACGGCTCGATTCGCGCGGAAGTTGCGGGCATGGGTTCGCCTTACAGCCGTGTGCATCCGCTGTTCAGATTGCTTCACGGTGCGCCGCTTGATGTTCGCGGGCGCACAAGCGATTCCATGTACATGCACGAGTGGGATTTGCCGGATGAGGATATCGTGATTCGCTATGTTGTAACTCGCGGCGACGGATATGTCGGAATGGCACATGCGTATCGTGACTTTTTAATTGAGCGTTACGAGTGGCTCGGCGAGCGTGTTCAGGAGCCGGTTTACGCGATGGTGGAATTTTTGGGTGCAGCACTTTCGCCGCAGCATGTTTTGGGTTTCCCGATTGACCGCCCGTATCCGCTCACGACATACGACCGCGCTGCCGAAATGATGCAAACTTTGTACGATTACGGTTGGCGAAATCTTCATATAAAAATGCGCGGTGCGCATAATGATTCGATAGACCACCTTGTTCCGTCAAGCCTTGATTTGATTTCGCAACTCGGCGGACGGCGCGGTTTTGAAAACATGCGTGACACTGCCGAACGTTTGGGATTTGAATTTTATCTTGAAGGCGACTTTGTTTTCATGCGCAGCGATAAAATGTTTGACGGTTTCAGCCCGATGCGTGATGCGGCGCGGCAAGCGAACCGCGAACGTGCCGAACATGCCGGTTTCAGTCATGTTTACTTCGGCGCGTTGGGAACGGGGAATTGGCTCTCCGACCCCGTTGTGATTGCGCGTCCGGCATTTACGATTCAGCTTGCGGAAAATTTTGTGGAAGATGCGGCACGGCGCGGAGTCAACAATATGGCTTTCCGAAGCATGGCGAGCGCGCTTTCCGGCGACTTCAACGAAGACCGCCACGTTACCCGCGAATATGCCATGAACATGCGGGTGGATTTCTTGGAAAGTTTGCGCGAAGGCGACACGGGAATTTGGCTTAACTACGGATTTTCATATGGCGCGCCTTTTGCCGACGTAATAACCGGGATGCCCCTTTCCGACCAAAATTTCGGCATAACCGACGTTACTGTACCGTTTTATCAAATTGCGTTGCACGGGCTCGTTCCTTTTGCGGGGCGTCCGCTGAACTTAGCGGAAGATAATTCGTATCACTTTTTGAAAAGCATCGAATCGGGGGCGGCGTTATTTTTCAGCTTCAAAGACGTTCCCACGGCGGATTTGCTTGTAACGCGCTATCGCAGGTATTTTGCCAATGAATTTGAGCGTTGGCACGAAATTGCAAACGAGCGTTTCACCGAGCATCGTGATACGTTCGGGCATTTGTACAATCAATTCATCGTTGACCATCAAATTTTGAATCGCGTGGGCGGCGTAACCGTTACCGTTTACGAAGACGGCACTCGCGTTTACGTAAACACCACGACCACGAATTTTGAAACCGAAACGGGCGTAATGCTCGACGCAATGTCATTCGAAGTCAGATAGACAGGAGGAGATAACCTTGGACAAAGCTGCAAAACCCGCCACCCGCGGCATGACAATGGCGGGAAAAAACGCCGTATCGGGGTATTTGTTTATCGCACCGTTTATAATCGGGTTTATTTCGTTTATGGCGTATCCGTTGTATCAAACTGTTCGCATGTCGGTGTCCGACGTGCGCTTGGATTTGGAAAATAACGGGTTCAGCATGGAGTTGCTCCCGAGTGTTCGCAACGTTGAAGATGAATCGTTTTTAGCGGCACTGTTTTCGAATTTCCGACGTGCATTTTTTGAAGACGCGGAATTTACGCGAGCAATAGTTGAGGAGTTAGGCTCAATGCTGTTGCTTGTGCCGGCGATTGTTATATTCAGCCTGTTTATTGCCGTTTTACTTAACAGGAAATTTTTCGGGCGTGGATTTGTACGTGCGGTTTTCTTCCTGCCGGTAATTTTGGCAAGCGGCGTGTTGGTCGGTATTGAATCAAACAATGCGATGCTTATCGCGGTTCAGCAGCAAATTCAAGACCAAAACGCGATGCAGGCGGGCGTAACCGGCGTAATTGAGGATATGCTCGACAACATGGTTGGCGGCGCGGGTATCGGCGATTTTCTCGAGTACATTTTGGATATTATCAACCAGATTTACACAATCGCGATGGCCAGCGGAATACAAATTCTGATTTTCCTCGCGGGATTGCAAACCATTAACCCCAGCATTTACGAAGCTGCAAGCATTGAAGGCGCGACGGGTTGGGAAAATTTTTGGAAGATAACTTTCCCGATGATTTCTCCGATGATTCTCGTTGTTGTTGTGTACTCGGTAATCGACTTTATGGTGCGAACCGACGGCGAAGTTATGGAAATGGTTGAATTTGCAATGCAACTTAACGAATTTGGATTCAGCTCGGCGATGGCAATAAGTTTCTTCTTTATTATTGCTGCGATTTTGGGCGTTGCGGGATTCATTATTTCAAGGTTGGTGTATTATTATGACTAATGCGGCGGCGGCAGGGTCCGCGAATGAAAAAAAACAAGGATTTTTTGCGCGATATTGGGCGCGAAACAAAGCGACGGACAACAATTATCTGCTTAAACGCGATGTTGCGCGGATTGCGGCGGGGATTTTTACAACCGTGTTGCTTTTCGGGTTGTGTTTCTTGATTTTGCAGCCGCTTTTGCTCCAATTTTCGAACAGTATTATGTCGCGCAATGATTTATTCGACCCCACGGTTATTTCGATTCCGCGCGAGCCGACGCTTTTAAATTACCAAACCGCAACGCGCCTTATGAGCTATTGGGGGTCGCTGTTTAACTCGCTGTGGGTTACCGCGCTTGTTGCAGTTTTGCAAATTGTTGCGTGTACGCTTGTTGCGTACGGGTTTGCGAGGTTCGAATTTCCGCTCAAGCGGTTTTGGTTTGCCTGCGTAATTTTGACGGTGCTTGTTCCGCCGCAGGTTATTCGTTCGCCGCTGTTTTTGAATTTCCATTTCTTCGATTTCTTCGGGCTTGTGACGCTTTTTACCGAGCCGCTGATGCTTACGAACACGCTGACCGGCTATTTAATTTTGTCGGCGACGGCAATGGGGCTTCGAAACGGGTTGTATATCTTCATGCTTCGGCAATATTTTCGCAACATGCCCAAAGAGCTTGAAGAATCTGCGTGGGTTGACGGTTGCGGAAAATTGCGCACGTTTGTTCAAATTATGCTTCCCGACGCCGTACCGATGCTTGTTTCGTGCTTTTTGTTCGCTTTCGTTTGGCAGTGGACGGACGGTTTTTACACGTCGATGTTCCTGCGCGAATACGGCGTAATGGCGGTTCAAATGGCGGGGCTCGGCGATGCATTTCACTTCGATTATGTGCGGCAGGTTGCTGCGGCAACCGGTACGCAGGGTGCCGCGCCGCCGATTGCACTTTTGCAAGCGGTTATTTCAACCGGTGTGCTTATAGGAATCGCTCCGGTTATCGTGATTTATCTTTTCGCGCAGCGATATTTTGTTGAAAGTATCGGGCAAAGCGGAATAAAAATGTAATTATAAGCCCTCGCGGGTTTTATAATAAAATGTGAGAGGAGAATAAAAATGAAAAAACGAATTTTGTTTTTGTTGCCGGTAATGGCACTTGCGTTCGCGCTTGCGGCATGTGCTTGCGACGACAACGAGGTCGGTAATGAAACCGACCCGGGCCGCACAGGCGGCGACGACGGCACAACAGTACGCGAGGAAATGCTTCCTCCGGAGCGCAACCTCGGGGGCATGGAAATTAACATTGCCCAGTGGTTTCAAGATGAATGTACCGAAACAGCAGACCCCGGCAGTGCGCCGGAGCGCGCGCGTTGGGATGACAGACGCGCACAAGAAGAACGCTATAATTTCCGTATGCGCTATGTGCGTTACGGAAGTTGGCACGATGTTCGCGACGACCTTCGCGACCAACTTTTGGCACAAAACAGAGATTTTCAAATTTGGGTTGTTGAGCCGACGTGGTTTGCAACGCACCACGGTCAAAGGCTTTTCGCACCCGTTCCCATGCACAACTTTGAAGACGACTACGGCATCGAATGGAACGAAAGTATACTTGAATTGACAATGCGCGACGGCGTACCGCACGGTTTTGCAAGCGGAATCGAAATGGCGGGCGGCGTTTACTTTAACATGCGCCTGCTTGAAGAAGCTGGCCTTCCGCGCGACTTGCCCTTCACATTGCAAAGAGAAGACAACTGGACTTGGGATACGTTTACCGAAATGGCTCGTCCGCTTTCAATTGACCGTTACGGTCGCGGAATCATTGACACATGGGCAATTACCGCGTTCCACCAAGAGGTTCTCGGACACGCTCTTGCCTCTAACGGCGCGGCGTTTGTTGTGATTAACCCCGAAACGGGACGCTTCGAAAACGCCACAAACACCGACGCTTTCCGCGAAGCTCTTACGTGGGTTGTTTCCCTTAACGAACAAAACTTGACATTTATTGAAGACGAAGGCGACAGTTGGGATATGTTCATCCCGATGTTTAACGATTCGCAAGGCGCGATTCGCGTTGCCGCAAACTATGTAGCCGGTAATATTTTCCCGGAACTTGACGACCCGTGGGGTTTTGTAGCGTTCCCGCGCGGCCCGCGTATGGACCGCCATTATGCGTGGGTTACGCAAAACTTTAACGTAATTCCGCATTTCTACAGCGAAGATGAAGTTGACGACATCATGTTTGCCTTGCGCAGATGGATTCGCCCCCTTCCCGATGACGACCCGGATGAGTGGATTCTTGAAGCGGAATCAGTGCATCGCGATTTGCGTTCCGTTGAGGAAACCATGGTCAACTTTACACGCAACCCCGACCTTCACGTAATGCCGGCGCACATGATGATGCCCGCACTCGGTCACACCGTAGCCGAACTTTTCGCATGGCGTGTTTGGCGCGGAAACGACCCCTCGGTTATCATCGACGAAGCGCAGCAGGTTTGGGACGGATTCATCGACCGCGTAAATAATTTACAACAATAATCGGGAGGGTTTGACGTGAAGAAGTATTTAATTTTGACGCTTGCTTTGATTTTCGCGATGGCATTTTTCACAGCGTGTGCTTGTGACGACGATACCGTTGTTACAGACGGCCCTGCGGTTGACATCAGCGTTGACCCCCCGGCCGATGACGAACCCGATGTTCCCGAGATTCCCGACGTCGTTGCGCCCGAACCCATTCCGCGCCCTGCGGGTGTGTTGTGGTCGTTAAGCACGGATATGTATATCCAGGCACTTGAAGTCGGCGCGAGAAACGAGGACGTTGTTGAGGCATCCCCCGTGGTTTACGAGGCGGGTTCGCCGCGCCTTACAATTGAGGAAGGCCCTAACGGCAACGCAATCGGAATTTCCGCTCGCAACGCAACTCATTACACCATCGACATCGTTACTTCCGAAATGGACTGGGACTTTGCGAACAACAGCTACATCATGGTTGTAACCGGTGTTCTCAGCGAGGACGCAACGCTTATAATCGGCGGCGCAGATAACCCGTGGAGTTGGCTTTCTTACGGCGATTTTGCCGGCGGCGCAACCGATTACGACGGCAATAATTTCCGTGTTGCCCTCGTTCTCGAAAGCCCCGAGTGCCTCGAAGCCGCAGGCAACAGGCAACACATCCGCATTCAAACAAACTGCACATCGGATTTCGTGATTAACGATATCGTAATCGCAACGCACACATCTGCGGCGTTTCCGCGCCCGGATGACGTCGTGTATTCTTTAAGCACCGACCCGCTCGTGCAGCTCTTGGATGTGGGCTTCTTCGAAACCCGCGACTATAACATGGTTCTTGCCGCGCCGCTTTTGGGCGCAGCCGGCGGCCCGCGTATCGACGTTGTTGAAGGCCCCTACGGAAACGCGCTGAACATTCGCAATCGTATGGGCAATTGGTACGCGCTTGACATCGTTTCGGAGCTTGTTCCGTGGAATTTGGACGAAAATTCCTACACGGTAACCGTGCGCGGGCATCTCGACAACCCCGGCGGAACGTTCATAATCGGCGGCGCGGATAACCCGTGGACGTGGCTTGCCAACGATTATGCCGATGAAGACGGAAATTTCGAAATCACTCACGTGATTACAAGCGAAGACGACCTTGCCGACGCCGGCAGACGCGGTTGGATTCGTTTGCAATCAAACGACACGGAGCATTTTACAATTTATGACCTTGTAATTGCGCGTCAATAGGCACATTTGCAAAATCCTATCGGTCGCCGGTCGGTTACCGATAGGATTTTGTTTTTTTACATAGAAGCCCCGGCTTCTTAAAAGTTTAGGAGGATTTATAAAATGTGGGACTTAACGTTACCGTCGCTTTGTGCGACGTTTGAAAAGTATTTTACGGTGGGAAATATTGTTACGCCGGAGGAACTTGATGATGCGGAACTTATGGCGATGTACAAGCATCATTACAATTCCGTTACGGCGGAAAACGCAATGAAGCCGGAGGCGGTTTCTTCCGCGCCCGGCGTTTATAATTTCGAACATGCGGACAAAATTGTAAAATGGGCGGAAGAAAATAAAATGATGTTGGTTGGGCACACATTGGTTTGGCACGCGCAATCCGCAAAATGGCTCAATCGAAACGAGGACGGCACGCCTCTTCCCCGCGCACAGGCCAAAGCGAACATGGAAGCGTTTATCAAAGAGTATGTCGGGCGTTACAGCGGCAAAATTTATTCGTGGGACGTTGTGAACGAAGCGTTTATCGACAGCAGCGGCAGCGAGCCTTACAACGGAAACTGGCGCGATTATTTGCGCCGCGAAACGGAAAATCCCAGAGCCGTGGGGCATTGGTATCTTGCCTACGCGAACGGTGCGGGCGAAGGTGAAAGCGGCGCGGATTACATGTTTGACGCATTTTATTTTGCGCGAAAATACGACCCGAAGGCAATTTTATATTTCAACGAGTACAACGAGGAGTTTCCTCACAAGCGGCACGCCATTGTCGATATGGTGAACGATTTGAACGCGGAGTGGCGGGCGCATCCGGAGTATGACGGGCGACTTCTTGTTGAGGGAATCGGGATGCAAAGCCATCACAATCACATACACACAGACGTTGACCGAGTTCGCGCCGCGCTTGAACTTTACAGCAAAACCGGCACGAAAATTTCCATTACCGAAATGGACTTCACTTTTGGCTCGGAATCAGAACCCGCGAATCCGCTTTCGCCGGAAGAATCCAAAAAACAGGCGGAAACACACGCTGCGCTTTTCGCGCTGTTCATGGAGTTTTCCGCGCACATTGAGCGCGTGACTTTATGGGGGAAAAATGACGGACAGAGTTGGCGCAAGTGGGGTTCGCCCCATTTGTTCGACGAAAATTGCCAAGCGAAAGAGGCTTTCCACGCCATAATCTCACTCGTAAAATAAAAGGGAGCAAAATTTTTGGACGAGAACAAAAAAACACCGCCGAATTCGCCGCGTTTTCCGAACGTTGTGCTGTTATTTGTTGCGGCGTTTTCAATTTTTCTTTTGCTGCAAATGCTTTGGAACGTGTTTTCGCGGGAAGAGCCGCGGCAAATTTTGTACAGCGAGTTTGTCGCGTATTTGGAGTCGGAGCGCGTCGAACTCGTTATTGTTCGCCCGGACAGGCTCGAAATCACGCTGATTCCCGAGTATGAGCCGGAGTTCGAGTCGGAAAATAATCAAATTTCCGACTTATTTGCGTGGCTTATTCCGCAAGCTCCGCCCGAAAACGTTGTTCATACGGGTCGTATGCCCGACCCGCGCCTGCGCGAAATGCTCGACGAACACAACATTGAGTACGACGCGCCGATTATTCCGAATACGATGCTGCGCAACACGTTGTTGCACATGGGTTTTTATGTGCTGATAATTTTTTTGATGCTGCTGTTCATACGGCGCATGATGGGCGGAATTATCGGCGGAAAAGGCGGAATAATGGGCTTCGGGCAATCGAACGCCAAAGTTTATATGGAGAAAAAAACCGGCGTCACTTTTGACGACGTTGCCGGGCAGGAAGAAGCCAAGGACAGCCTCACTGAAATTGTTGACTTTTTGCACAATCCCGAAAAATACACGGCAATCGGCGCGACGCAACCCAAGGGCGCGTTGCTTGTCGGGCCGCCGGGTACGGGCAAAACCCTGCTTGCAAAGGCCGTCGCCGGCGAGGCGGGCGTTGTATTTTTTTCGCTTTCCGGGTCTGATTTCGTGGAAATGTTCGTGGGTGTGGGCGCGTCGCGGGTGCGCGATTTGTTCAAGCAGGCGAATCAGCAGTCGCCGTGCATCATTTTCATCGACGAAATCGACGCCATCGGGCGCAGTCGCGACAGCCAAGTCGGCAGCAACGACGAGCGCGAGCAAACGCTTAATCAGCTTTTGGCGGAAATGGACGGCTTCGATTCGTCAAAAGGCGTCGTGATTCTCGGCGCAACAAACCGGCCGGAAATTTTGGACAAAGCACTGCTTCGCCCCGGTCGCTTCGACAGGCGAATCAACGTCGAGCTGCCCGACTTAAAAGGGCGCATCGAAGTGCTTACGGTTCACGCCAAGAAGGTCAAAATGTCCGAAGCCGTTGACCTGCGGCGCATCGCCATGATTACGCCGGGCGCGGCGGGCGCGGATTTGGCAAACATGATAAACGAAGCCGCGCTTCACGCTGTTCGCATGAAACGCGCACAAGTTGAGCAGGAAGATTTGCTCGAAGCCGTTGAGGTCGTAATCGCGGGCAAGGAGAAAAAAGACCGCATTATGACCGAAAAAGAAAAACGCATCGTTGCGTATCACGAAATCGGACACGCACTTGCGCGAACGGCGCAAAAAGATGCGAAACCCGTTGAAAAAATAACAATTGTTCCGCGAACAAAAGGTTCGCTCGGATACGTGCTTGCTGCGCCCGAGGAAGAAAAGTTTATGCACTCGAAGGACGAAATGCTTGCGGAAATTATCGTGCTTATGGCCGGCCGTGCCGCCGAGGAAGTCGTTTTCGACACAAAAACCACCGGCGCATCAAACGACATCGAAAAAGCCACGCAAATGGCGCGCTCGATGGTTTCGATGTACGGCATGAGCGAGAAATTCGGCATGATGGGGCTTGAAAGTATGCAAAATCGCTACCTCGACGGTCGCACGGTTTTGCAGGTTTCCGACCAAACCGGCGCGGAACTCGACGCCGAAGTTCGCGGCATAATCGACGATTGCTACAAAAAAGCCCTCGATTTGCTGCGCGAAAACAAGGATAAATTAAACAACCTCGCTGAATATTTATTCAACAAGGAAACGATTACCGGCGAAGAATTTATGGAGCTTTACAACGGCGGCGGCTCGGAAGCGAGTGCGGACGCCGCGCTTGACGTTATTATTTAGCGGCGTGAGCGAAATGACGGAAAAAATCTTGCTGTATGAAGAATTATCCATGAACGCGCATCCGGCGTTGCAAACGCAATTTTATGACGGTTGGGTGTTGCGTTTTGCAAACGGCTACACAAAGCGCGCAAATTCAATCAATCCGCTTTATTCGTCCGGCGTTGACCTGAAAACGAAAATAATCGAATGTGAAAAACGATACGCCATGTATAATTTGCCCGCTGTTTACAAGTTGACCGTCGCGGCAGACCCAAATCTTGACAGATTGCTTGCCGAGCAAGGTTACGACATCACCGAGGATTCGGCATATGTTATGGGAATGGATTTGCAGAGCAAAAATTTCAGCGCGGGCGATTGCGAATTGACGCGCCAAATCGGAGATGCTTGGCTAAATTCGTATTTTGAACTAAGCGAATGCACCGACAAAGCAAAAATGGCGACAGCCCGGCTGATTTTCGAAAATACAAAAAACGCCCTTATATTCGGGCGCGTTTTTAAATCCGGAATACCTGTAGCCTGCGGCGCGGTGGTAATCGAACGCGGTTTTGCGGGCTTTTTGAATATCGTTGTCGATAAAAAACATCGGGGCAAAGGTTACGGGACGGAAATATGCGAATCGCTTTTGTCGGTATCAAAAGACCTCGGTGCGCATACTGCATACTTGCAAGTGATACAAAACAATAATGTCGCCGTAAATTTATACAGCAAAATCGGATACAAAACTATATATCCGTATTGGTATCGCGTGAAAAATTTTTGCTCCCGGTAGCGCGAACGCAATTGAGAAGCCCGTTCAGGCTTCGTCGGAAAACGCGCTGATGGGTGCGGGCGATTTTCCGCCTCGTTTTCGAACAACGCAAAATCAAATTGCTCTACTGTTTTATTTTGTTCCCGGAGAACGAAAGTGCCGCCTGAATCCGCCGTCCGACGATAATCGCCGCGATTATTTTGAACAAATCCGGCAGGATAAACGGCGCGACAGTTGCCGCAAATGCCGTTGCAAAAGTTGACGACATAACGACCACGAACCACGTCATACCAAACGTCCAGTTTACAATCGTTGCGGCAATCATCGCGGCGGCAAGAATGATATTTTGAGTGCGCTTTGAGCGCGCTTTTTTGTTGCGTTCGGAAGCTGCTTCGGGGGAATGTGAGCGAACGTTCTCGAGAAGCCCGTTCAGGTATCGTCGGAAACCGCGCCGAATCCCGCGATTTCCCGCGTCGCCTTCACGGTTCTCAGGGGCGTTCGCGGCAGCAGACGGCATTTGTCCCCGGCGTTCAGTGTGCGCCCGGCGCAACCCTGCGGCAAACGCAAGCAGCGGAAACGAAATCAAAAATCCGCCGGTCGGCCCGGCAAGCACTTCAAGACCGCTTCTCCCGCCGTGAAAAATCGGCACACCGACAAGCCCGAGCAAAATGTAAATCAAAACCGCGACAACGCCTTTTTTCGGCCCGAGAATCATTCCCGCAAGCAAAATTGCCCATGTTTGCAGGGTAAACGGTACGCCGCCGGGTAGCGGAATTACAATAAACGCGCAAACGGCGATAACCGCTGTCATAATTGCTATGTAGCACAGGTCGCGAACCGAAAATGATTTCCGCATGAAAAAACCTCCTTGGGATGAATGAACCAAGACCTTGGGGACTCCGTCCCCAAGCCCCTGCAAGGGGACAAAGTCCCCTTGACCCCTTCATAAAAAACGCGCGAAGCGCGTTTTTTAAAGAGTTTTTGCCCCGCTTTTTCCAAAAAGCGGGTGGGGGGGATTGGGGGCGAAGCCACCAAAGTCTTGTTCTGCATTTTACAAGGAGATATTTTATTTGTCAACTTTTGTGGGGCAAATGGTTTACAATTGTCCGTAATAGGCATTCGAGCCGTGTTTTCGGAGATAATGTTTATCAGAAAGCTCGTTCTGCATCGGTGCGATATTCGGCTGAAGCATCAGAGTGTGCCACGCCATGAATGCCAATTCTTCCAAAACGACGGAATTATGTGCGGCGGAAATCGCGTCCGCGCCCCATGTGAACGGGCCGTGGCTTGCAACCAGCACGGCGGGAATTTCATCGGGGTTTGTGCAGGTTTCAACGATTACCTTGCCGGTTTCGAGTTCGTAGCGCGAACCTCGCGATGCATCAACGTGTTCGCAGTCCGAGCGGGTTTGAGAGCATTCGCCGGAAATTTCATCAGGCGTCATAAGCCGCGTGACGGGAATTGCGCCGCGAAAATAATCCGCATGAGTTGTACCGAGAGCGGGAATTTTCCGCTTTGCCTGCGAAAAAATTGTTGCGAAACGGCTGTGCGTGTGAACAACCCCGCCGATATTGGGAAAATTTCGGTACAATTCCAAATGCGTTGCGGTGTCGGACGAAGGCTTCAATTTGCCCTCGACCGCTTCGCCGGTGTTCAAATCAACGACAACCATATCCGACGGCGAAAGATTTTTATACTCAACGCCGCCGGGCTTTATTACAACGAGATTTTTTTCGCGGTCGATGCCGCTTGCGTTGCCCCACGTAAATGTAACAAGCCCGTGCGCGGGCAAAAGCATGTTTGCTTCGTAAACCTGATTTTTCAGTTCATCCATTACTGCCTCCTGTTGTTTCTGCAATTATGAGAGTGTTGAGAAATTATCCGTTCGCATACGCTCGCTCTCGAAAACCACCCGCCGGTTTTCGAGAACTCGTCGCAGCTCACGGCATTTTTCAACACTCTCATCATGTGTCGAAAAAAAAGCCCTGCGATTCGCCGGGCTTTTCTCCTTACTTACGACAAAAAATTTTCAACAGCGGATTTTTCGATTGCAAACCCTTGCTTATAACGCCGCAAAAATGTGTTGAAGCCGCTCACATCAACGGGATTCGGAGTTTCGCAAACGGGTTGCGTGCCGGCGAAAACTTCTTGCGCAAGGAAATCCTCCAATGAAACATGAAGCCCGTTCGGCTTCGAGGGAATGTGCTGCTCTTCACACGTGTCCCCATGCAGCGGGAAGCGTTCGCTTCGCTCACTGCTGCTATTGGTGTCAGCTCCGCGCCTTGCGCGGTTCGAGGGAATGTGTCGCTCATCACACGTGTCCCCGGCTTCCACCCCGCGCTTGGCGCGGTCGGTGTCAGCTCCGCGCTTGGTGCGGGCGCGGTATGCCGCAAGCAACGCGATGCCCCACGCGCCGCCTTCGCCGGCAGATTCCGCTACATATACGGGAACATCAAGCGCGGCCGCCATCATTTTTTGCCCGACGCCGGCGGTTTTGAAAAATCCGCCGTGTCCGAGCAAACGTTCGAGGGCGATATTTTCTTCCGCCAAAATGTCCATGCCGAGGCGCAACGTTGCAAGCGCGGAAAACAGCAGTGTGCGCATAAGGTTCGGCACGGTGAATTTTGCGTTGGGCAGCCGCGCAAAAAGCGGACGCCCCTCATCAAGACCGGCAATCGGTTCGCCGGAAAAATAATTGTACGCCAAAAGACCACCGCCGTCGGAATCGGCGCACAGTGCGGCGTTGTAGAGTTTTTCGTACAGCTCGACCTTGCCGACACTCGTCTTGCCGAACAGCCCCAATGCGTCGCCGAATAAATTCACCCACGCATCAAGGTCGGAGGTGCAATTATTGCAATGCACCATGGCAACGGGCTTGCCGGCGGGCGTTGTCACGATGTCAACCTCGGTGTAAGTTTTGCTCAAATTTTTTTCAAGCACAATCATCGCGAAAACTGAGGTGCCGGCGGAAACATTGCCGGTGCGTTCGGTGATGCTGTTTGTTGCAACCATGCCGGTTCCGGCGTCGCCTTCCGGCGGACACATCAAAACGCCGGATAAAAATTCGCCGGACGGGTCAAGGAGCTTCGCGCCGGCGTCCGTGAGTTTGCCGGCGTTTTCGCCGGCGTTAAGCACCTTTGGAAAAATATCTTCGATTTTGAATTTATCAAAAACGCCGGCAAATTTTCGGCTCATTTCCGCGTTGTAGTCTCCGTTTTCGACGGGAAACATGCCCGATGCGTCGCCGACACCGAGAACTTTTTCGCCGGTAAGCCGCCAATGCACGTATCCGGCCAAAGTGGTCATAAATGAAATTTCGGAAATATGCGACTCGTTGTTCAGCGCGGCCTGATACAAATGCGCAATGCTCCAACGCTGCGGAATATTAAAATCAAGCAGCGCGGTCAAGCGAGCGGCGGCTTCTTCCGTTGAAGTATTGCGCCATGTGCGAAACGGTATAAGCAGTTCGTCCGCCGCGTTGAACGCCATGTAGCCGTGCATCATCGCCGAAACGCCCATCGCCGCGACAGTTGTAAGCGACGTGCCGAAATTTTTTTTAAAATCCGCGCGTAATTTTGCAAAACTGTCGCGAAGTCCCGCCCAAATATCGTCCTCGCGGTATGTCCACACGCCGTTTTCGAGGCGATTTTCCCACGAATGCTCGCCCGATGCGACCGGCACGAAATTTTCGTCGATTAAAACGGCCTTTATGCGCGTCGAACCAAGTTCGATTCCCAAATAATGTTCCATTATTCCGCCTCCGATTCTGCCACGCCCACGCGAATCATGTTCCACGAAAGCGGATTCAGGCCGGCGGTAACGCGATTGCCGTTTACGCTTGCGGCGTCGGAAGATTTCGGCGCGACGGGGCAAGCATTTTTGGTGTTTGTTTGCTTGACGTCGTGACCGCTGATTTCGCTGAATTCCGCTATGCCGACCGGCGAAAATCCTTGCAATTCCGCCGAAAATTCAACGCGCTCATCCGCGGAGCGATTTACCGCGAAAATAACGATTTCACTCTCGTTGTGAATCGCGACGGATTCCACAAACGGGACGTCTTTAAAATCGTCGCAATCGTAAGCGGGAACGTTCAAATTATGGCGCAAAACCGTGCCGCGTCCGTGCTTCGATGTGAGTGCGAAGGGGTAGAACGTCGCTTGTCGCCATGAATCGCCGCCTTTTTCCGTCATAATCGGCGCGATTACGTTCACGAGTTGCGCCAAGCACGCGATTTTTACGCGGTCGGAATTTTTCAGCAGCGTAATCAGCAAACAACCGAGCAAAAGCGCGTCCTCGAAATTGTAGATGTCCTCCAAAATCGGCGGCGATTGTTGCCACGGCTCGTTTTTGCTGTCTTGCTCGTTGGAATGATACCAAATATTCCACTCGTCGAAAGAAAGATACATCACCTTGTCGCTCTTTTTTTTCGCCTTGATATAATCGCAAATTGCCGTGACGCTTTTGATAAATCTGTCCATGCCGACGGAAAACGCCAAATAATTCGCGACGTCGTTTTTTTGATTGCCGTAATAGCTGTGAAGCGAGAGATAATCGACGTGTTCATACGTATGCTCAAGCACGGTTGCTTCCCACGCCGCAAATGTCGGCATTCCCGCGCCGGAACTTCCGCACACAACAAGCTCGATTTCCGGGTCAACCCACTTCATTACTTTTGCAGTTTCGCAAGCCGCGCGACCGTATTCTTCGGCGGTTTTGCTGCCGATTTGCCACGAACCGTCCATCTCGTTGCCGAGACACCATGTTTTTATCTTGAACGGAGCTTCCGCGCCGTTTTTGCGGCGAAGGTCGCTCCAATACGAGCCGCCGGGATGATTGCAGTATTCTACGATGTTTCGCGCCTCGTCCGGGCCGCGTGTTCCGAGATTCACCGCCATGTTTGTTTCCGCGCCGACTTCGTTCGCCCAGTTCACAAATTCATGCAAGCCGACTTCGTTCGTTTCAACGGTTTTCCATGCGAGGTCGAGTTTTTTCGGGCGAGATTCCGCCGGTCCGATGCCGTCCTCCCAGTTGTATCCCGACAAAAAATTTCCGCCGGGATAACGAATGATAGGTACGTTTAATTCGCGCACAAGTTCTTTTACGTCGTCGCGAAAGCCGCCGGAATCCGCCGTTTTATGCCCCGGCTCGTAGATGCCGCTGTACACCGCGCGTCCCATATGCTCCAAAAACGAGCCGTAAATTCGCGGGTCGATTTTGCCGATTTCAAACGCCTTGTTCACTGTCATTTTTGCTTTCATTTTAGCCCTCCTGCCGACCTGAAATGTATTTGTCCCTGCGCTCGGTGATGTGATTTTATGGTAAATGCTTTGGACGGTCAATTTATTTGAAAATTTATTGATGACGTGCGCGCAATTGTCCGCAAGCGGCGTCGATGTCGCTGCCGAGGCTTCGTCGTACGGTTACGGGGATGTTTTTTTCTGCGAGAATTGCGGCAAATTTTTTTATTTCCTGCGGCGGGGCAGGGGAGAAGCCGGGATTCGTGCTGTTGACGGGGATTAAATTCACGTGACACAAAATGCCGCGCAGCAGCTTTGCTAATGCGCGGGCGTGAGAGGGGCTGTCGTTTTTTCCGGCGGAAAGAGCGTACTCAAACGTGAGCCGACGGTGCGTTTTTTCGGCGTAGGCGCGACACGCGGCAAGAAGCTCGTCGAGCGGGTATTTTTTCGCGACGGGCATAAATTCCGCGCGGAGTTCGTCGGTGGGGGCGTGAAGCGAAATCGCCAAATTTATTTGAAGCCTCATGTTCGCAAGCGCGTAAATTTGCGGCACAAGACCGCACGTTGATACGGTAATGTGCCGCGCGCCCAGATTTTTGCCCTTTTCGTGTGTAATCAGTTCGATGAAGCGCGTTGTTGCGTCGAAATTATCCAGAGGTTCGCCGCATCCCATGAGGACGACGTTTTTCGGATTGTCTGCGTTGTAAACTTGCAGACAATATTCTCCGGCGGTTAAGTCGCGATGAAAATTGCCGGCACTTGCGCAAAATTTGCATCCCATTTTGCAGCCGGCTTGGGTTGATATGCAAACAGAATTTCCGAGTTTGTAGCGCATTAAAACGGACTCGACAAGGGTATCGTTGCCGAGCCGGGTTAAAAATTTTACGGTTTCATCGCGGGAAGTTTGTGTTTCAACTACGCTGATTGGCGTGATGAAGAAATTGTCGTCGAGTTCGCGCCGCAAAGATTTGGGCAAATTTTGCATCGCGTCGAAAGAAGTTGCGTGGTTTTTGTGCAAATGCCCAAAAATTTGCGCGGCGCGATAACTCGCTTCGCGCGGAAAAAAAGCCGCAATTTCATGCGGCAATAGAGATAAAATATCAGTTTTCATTTTTCCTCCCGGCCTCCGAAACGAAAACCAACTGCATCTTGATTTTCGAAAAGGCATGGTGTTTGAGGATTTACGGCGTCGTTCGTGCGCCTTGCACAAACGCTTGGTCGCGGTCGGACAACGAGTGGTACGCATCGTGGACGCCCTGCGCAACGTTGGTATCGGAAATGTCAACGGCTATGCCCACCAGTTGGTCAGTCACCCATACAGCATGTTCGGTTTGGATGCGCACGCTTCTGGGGTTAATATATCCCGTATCCGCGAGTCTATCAAGAGCATGTTCGATAATCGGGTAGCCCGCAACATCTGTACCGCGTTCGATTCGGTACTGCTCTATTGCGTTTTGAATCACTCGCGCAGACTGAATGTCGGCGCGAAGTCGCGCGCGGTCGCTCGAAAGAAGAAACATCGGCACAATTATCAGCCCGATTATTGCGATGATTGCTAATACAATCGTGAGTTCCATGAGGGTTAAGCCTGCGTTTTTTTTGGGTTTTTGCGTAAGTTTGTACATGGGAATCATCCTTTCAAATTTGAAAGCCGTACCGGCTTTGTCTACAATGCGGTTGCAAGCTCGAATGTCGGCAGAATTATTGCAAGCATAATCGCGCCTAAAATTGTACCGAGCGTGATGGTTAAAACGGGTTCGATGAGTTTGTTCAGACGGCGAACTTCGTGCCGATACGCCGATTCGAAATACACATTGCATTTTTCAATAGTTTGCGGCAGCCTGCCGGTTTCTTCGCCGACGCCGACAAGTTCTGTGAGCAGGGGGTCGATGTAGGGAATTTCGCTGAGCGATTGTCGAAATGTTAAGCCGGAATCCAGTTTTAATGAGACATTTTGCAAATCGCCCACCACAATCGGATTGTCGAAAATTTCGCCGCACACCGAAACCGCCTCGGGAATTCCGAGCCCCGACGAAAGCAAAATCGAAAATCCCTCGGTTATATTGAGATTTGTTTTTTGCCGCCAAATCGGGATTTTCAGCTTAACCCGGGAGGCGAAAAGATGCCCGGTTGTACTTTTGAAAAAAAACATTGCACAAAGAAGAAAAATCAAAACGCCGATAAGCACAAAGAGTATATTTTCCGAAAAAAAATTCGACATCGAAAGAAGCGAACTCGTTATGCCCGGAAGCGCGATTCCGGATGCTTCAAAAATGCGTGAATATCCGGGCAACACAAACGTAACCGCCGCGATAAGCACTCCGAACATCACGGTTGCAACAAGCGCGGGATACAGCATTGCGGCGGCGAGTTCTTCGTTTGTGCGGGCGGAGGCTTCGTAAAAATCGGCGAGCTTTGCAAAAGTTTCGGGAATGCGGGCGGTGCGTTCGCCGATTGCAACAAACCCGCACATAAACGCCGGAAAAACCCCGGAAACTCGCAATGCGTACGAAAAACTTTCGCCCTGCAAAATCATTTTATGTACGTCGAACAAAATTGCGTTCGGGATGCGCCCCGACGTTTGCGTTGCCAAAACGGGCAATGCGTCCGCAACGGAAATCCCCGCATCAAAAAGAAACGCTGCCTTGCGACAAAAAACAGCCAGTTCTCGTAAAGGAATTTTTCGCATACTGAATCACCCGCTTGTTTTGATATAAAACCTGTCCCGACGCTGCAACAGTTCCCCGCATACCGCGAATGAAAACTGCCGTAACAGAAAATGTGATTTTTCAACACCCTCTATTATTGTAAGGTTAGTACGCGGTTATAAACAGTCACACGGAGATTATTTAAAAAAAATCTATTTGTGTATATTCATGTTCGATTGTTTTATTAAATGCCTGTAATTTTCGCGGATTTATTTCGAACAACGACACGCGCAGCCAAAAAATTTTGAAAAAATCAAAACCTATTTGGCAGCTGAGCGGTTACCGATAGGTTTTGATTTTTTTTCCGTCGGGGGCGAATTTTTTTTAAGTTTTTTGTCGAATTTTTTTCCAAAAAAGTTCGCGGGGGTTGGGGAGCGAAGCCCCTGAAAAAAATCCTTGCAAATTAAGTTGACATACCACATGGAAATTTATTATAATTGCGGGTGATTTTTTTGAAAAAAGGAGAGATTGAATATGATTTGCCCTAAAGGTAAAACGTCCAAAGCGAGGCGCAATAAAAGACGTGCGCAAACGTGGAAAATTGCTATGCCTAACCTTGTTTCCTGTACAAAATGCGGTGAGCTTGTGCGTTCGCATTACATGTGCAAAGCGTGCGGTTCGTACAATCGGCGCGAAGTTTTAAAGAAGGCCGAATAGGCGGGCTATGACGATTGCACTTGACGCAATGGGCTGTGATAACGGGGTTTCGGCGGTGGTTCGGGGTGCGGCGGACGCTCAAAAAGTGTTTCCGTTCTTCCGACCTGTTTTTTTCGGACACGAAGACGAACTTAAACCCGAGCTTGAAAAGTACGGGTTTAGTGAGTTTGTTCATGCGTCGACGGTAATCACGCCTGATGAGCCGCCTACATTGGCGTTTCGCCGCAAAAAAGATTCGTCGATTGTCATGGGCTTGAAGTATGTAAAGGAAGGAAATGCCTCCGGGTTTGTTTCGGCGGGTTCGACGGGTGCGCTTTTGACGGGCGCGACCGTTATAATCGGGCGAAAGCCGGGCATCGAACGCCCCGCGCTCGGCACGATTATTCCGGCGAAAAAGGGCTTTGTTTTGCTTATGGACTGCGGTGCGAACATGGATTGCAAGCCGTCTTATTTGGCGCAATTTGCGCAAATGGGCGCGGAATATATGCAAAAATGCATGAACATCGACTCGCCGCGCATAGGCTTAATTAACGTTGGCACGGAAGAGGAAAAAGGCAACGCCGCCGCAAAGGAAGCTCACCTGCTTCTGAAGGAATCGGGCTTGAATTTTCGCGGCAACACAGAGGGGCGCGAAATTCTTTCCGGCGAAATTGACGTTGCCGTTTGCGACGGATTTACGGGAAATATTCTGCTTAAACACACCGAAGGCTTTGCAAAAATTATGATGGGTCTCATAAAAGAAGAGCTGATGTCTTCGACGATTTCAAAAATCGGCGCGATGCTTGCAAAAAGTTCATTCGGCAGAATAAAAAAACGCTTCGACTACCGCGAAATCGGCGGTGCGCCGTTTTTGGGGCTGAATCAAATCGTAATTAAAGCGCACGGTTCGTCTGACGCGCTTGCGATAAAAAATGCAATCAGGCAGTGTATTGAATTTTCGAAAGATAGTTCGTATAACTAGGAAGGGAAATGTAAATGGAGTTTGAAAAAATTCGCGACGTTATCGCCGAACAAATGAACAAGCCAAAAGATTCGATTAAACCGGAAACGCGCTTCACGGAGGATTTAAACGCGGATTCCTTGGATATTTTTCAAATAATTTCGGAGTTGGAAGAAATTTTCGGCATGGAATTTTCCAACGAGGACGCAGAAAGCATCAAAACCGTAGGCGACGCCGCCGAGTATATAAAAAAAGCCCTGAGCGCATGAGCGACCGGCTTCAAACGAATTTAGGGTATACTTTCGGAAGGCATACCCTGCTTAAACATGCCGTTACGCACTCATCTTTTGTACACGAACAGAAGTTGAATGCATCCGATTCCAACGAGAGGTTGGAATTTTTGGGCGACGCAGTATTGGAGCTTTGCATAAGCGACTTTTTGTATCATCGTTATCCCGATATGTCTGAGGGCGATTTGACAAAAAAACGCGCCGCTCTTGTTTGCGAATCAACGCTTGCGAGCTTGGCGCGAAAGCTCGCCGTCGGAGATTTTATCTTGCTTGGGCAGGGCGAAGCCGCAGAAGGCGGACGCGAAAAGGATTCGATTTTATCCGACGTTTTTGAGTCGATATTGGGTGCAATATTCCTCGACGGCGGAATCGAAGAAGCGCGAGCCTTGGTATTGCGCCTGTACGAACCAATCGCCGACAAACCGGGCAAACAAGCCAACGATTATAAGTCCTCGTTGCAGGAAATTCTGCAACGCAAAAGCCACGAAACCGCCACATACACAATAATTGACGAAAAAGGTCCGCCGCATAAGAAAATTTTCACCGCACAAGCCTCGCACCAGGGCAAAATTCTCGGTGTGGGCGTCGGCGGCAGCAAGAAACTTGCGGAGCAAGCCGCCGCCAAAGAAGCACTCGGAAAACTGAAAAAATAAACCTCTTTAAACACGCCGATTGCGAGGATTTTTCAGGCGTCGAATAATATTCGAAGAGGTTAAAACCCGCGCGTAATGTGTTGCATCGCGTGGTTTTTTTATCGCCCGGGAAACTGCTTCGGCAATGTCGGGCGTTTTTACCCTTCGGGGGAATGTGTCCCCCTGTTCGAAACGCGCTCGGTGCGTTTTTTTTGCGGAGGTCAAAATGAAAATCATTGTCATTAACGGCCCGAATCTCAACATGCTCGGCATACGCGAGCCGGAGATTTACGGCTCGGAAAATTATTCGGCGTTGGAGGGCTTGATTCGTGAAACCTGCGATGCCGAGGGTATCGAGGTTGAAATTTTTCAGTCGAACCATGAGGGCGCAATTGTTGATGCGATTCAGGGCGCGCACGGTCGCGTTGACGGAATTGTAATCAATCCGGCGGCATACACGCATACAAGTATCGCGATTTTGGACGCGCTGAAAGCGGTAGGATTGCCGGCAGTTGAAGTTCATATTTCCGACCCGGAAACCCGTGAGGAATTTCGGCGAGTTTCATACGCGGGGCTTGCTTGCATAAAAACCATTGTCGGATTGGGAATTGAAGGATATCGGCAGGCGATTTTATTCTTGAAGGGGTAGCAAAAATAAAAACGAAGGAAAGATTTGCTCGCGGTTGTTGCCGATAGGTTTTTCAATTTCCGGAAATCATCCCGGCTTCGATTTATAGTGAAACAAGACAAAAACACTCTTGTTTCACCCCCAACCACTCGCACTTTTGCTTGCGCAAAAGCACTCGTGTCGGGGGTTCGTCAAATTGAAACCGTTCTTTTCGCGCAAGCGCGAAAGACCGTTTTCAACTTGACTCACTACACCAAAAATCGCGCGAATGTGCGATTTTTTAGTTTTTGTCGAACTTTTTTTAAAAAGTTCGTGGGGGTTCGGGGGCAAAGCCCCTGAAAAACTCATAAATTGTTTCCGGCACGTGTTCCCGGCGCACATGTCAACGCCTTATCAAAAATGTCATTAAAATGTCAAAAAACTCTTTAAAAATTTATTAAGAAATGTTATACTCTCCTTAATATCTTTTTCCATATGGGGGATACACATGGAGTACATCGTTATTAAGGGTCAAAAGCCCCTGTCCGGCAGGGTTAATATAAGCGGCGCGAAAAACGCCGCCGTTGCTATTTTGCCTGCGGCAATTGCGTCTGAAGGCGTTTGCGTTATTGATAATTTGCCGCAAATTGAGGACGTCACGGGCATGATTGCCGCCATGGAATCTATGGGGGCAACATGCAATTTTATCGACGCGCAAACTCTTGAAGTTGATGCGCGTTCGATGAATACCTTCGCTCTTGACGAAAAATTTGCCAAAAACATGCGGGCGTCATATTATTTTATGGGCGCGATGTTGGGGCGGCATAAACAGGCGGAAATACCGCTTCCCGGCGGATGCGACCTCGGCGCGCGTCCGATTGACTACCATTTAAAAGGCTTTCGTGCGCTCGGCGCGGAATGCGAGCAGGAACACGGAATTGTGAAAATTCATGCAGACAAGCTCACCGGCGCGAATATTTATCTTGATTGTCCCAGCGTCGGCGCAACAATAAATATAATGATGGCGGCGGTTTTTGCCGAAGGCACAACGCTGATTGAAAACGCCGCAAAAGAGCCTCATGTTGTTGATGCGGCGAGTTTTCTGAACAAAATCGGGGCGAAAATTTACGGCGCGGGAACAGCAACGCTTCGTATACGCGGAGTCCCGTCCCTCGGCGGCGGCGATTACACCGTTTTGCCCGACCCTATTGAAGCCGGTACATACATGCTTGCGGGAGCAATTACCGACGGCGACGTTACCGTTAATAACATTATTCCGAAACACATGGAATCCGTGACGTCGAAGCTCAAAGAGGTTGGCTGCGAAGTAATCGAAGGCGACGATTGGATACAGGTTCGCGGTGGCGGAAATTTACGCGCCTGCGACATAAAGACTGCGTTTTATCCCGGTTTCCCCACCGACCTTCATCCGCAAATGGCGGCACTTCTTTGCCTCGCGCACGGCACAAGCACAGTAACCGAAAACGTATTCGAGCAGCGTTTCCGCTACGTCAACGAGATGAAGCGGCTTGGCGCGAACCTTAAAGTTGAAGGGCGCATGGCGGTTACGAAGGGTTCGTGTGTTTACACCGGCGCGGTTGTTACCGCAACCGACCTTCGTGCCGGCGCGGCTCTTGTTATTGCCGGGCTTGCCGCCAAGGGCGAAACAAAGTTGCGCGGCGTCGGGCATCTCGACCGCGGCTACGAACGCTTCGAAGAAAAACTTCGCGCACTCGGCGCGGATATTCGCAGGATAAAAATTTAATACTTTGATACCTCGGGGACTCCGTCCCCGAACCCCTGCCCGCTTTTTAAAAAAAGCGGGGCAAAAATTTTATTAAAAACGCGCTTTGCGCGTTTTTTTTGTGGTATAGTGAGTCAAGTTGAAATCGTTCGTTTGCGCTCGCGTGAAAAGAACGGTTGCAATTTGACGAGCCCCCGACACGAGTGCTTTTGCGAAAGCAAAAGTGCGAGTGCCGGTGGTGAAACAATACTGTTTGGAAGTTCTGTTTTTCAGCACTCTCCGGGAGGCTACATATGAAGAAATATTTCGCGGCTGTCATCCTTCTCGTGCTGATTTTCCCGGCGAAAACCGCAGCAGCAATCGGGGTTGAGTTTGACCAACGAATTGTAACGTTCGACGGGTATGAGCCGGTTATTATCGACGCGGTTGTTCTTGTGCCGGTGCGGACATTGTTCGAAGAAATGGGCTTTTGCGTGGAATGGGACGAGGTAACGGTGACGCTTACCGGAAGCGGACACGTTGTTGTTATCGTGCCGAGCAGTGATATTTTCACCGTAAACGGTGAGGCGTTCCGGTCGGAAGGCCCGGCGCGAAACATCGACGGGCGTGTGTTTGTGCCGATTGCCGATGTTATTCCGAGCATAAATTACGGCATCGGACGCGACGGATTCGGCGCGGAAACCACGTTTATACGAATCGGCGTGCCGATAGATTTTGAAAATTTCGGGCAGGGTATTTTCGATGAAATAAATTTGCGTCGGGCAGAATACGGGCTTGCGCCGTTGTTATGGTGCGACGATTTGGCGGAAACTGCTCGCGCCGGTTACGGTTGGAGTACCGGATTTCAGCCCGCTATGAGAATTTCCGCGCCGGACGTTCTTGTGCAGAGCTTCATGTCGCGCAATTATTACCGATATTTGCGCGCCGCAATGTTGTGTCCCGACGCGACGTATATCGGCCTTGCGTATGAGCATCGCGGTTGGGGGCGGTCGTCGCCGCTGAATTTTCTCTTTGACAATGCGCCGTAAAACAAAGGAGAAGTCATGGATTTTTTTACAATAGCGAGCGGTTCTGCGGGCAATGCCTATTATTTGGGCGTTGGCGGGCAGAGCTTTTTAATTGACGCCGGTGTGAGCGGAAAAAAAATTGAACATGCGATTGCGAAAAAGGGTGTTCGCAAGCCGGACGGAATTTTCATCACCCACGAACATCGCGACCATATATCCGGCGCGGGAATTGTTGCGCGGAAATTCGGTGCGGCGGTTTACGCATCGCCGCTTACGTGGCGATATTTGTTGCGTCACAAAAGTTTGGGCGCGTTAAAGGAAGAGCAGGTCAAGGTGATTGAGCCGAATGTACCGCTTGTGTTGGGAGATGCGGAAATTACGGCGTTCGATTTGTCGCATGATGCATCGCAGCCGGTGGGATATGTTTTTTGTTGCAGGGAGAACAAGGCAGTTTTTGCGACGGACTTTGGCTACGCGACGGACGATGTTAAGTCGCGCCTGAAAAACGCGAGCGTGTTGCTTCTTGAAAGCAACCACGACCCCGAAATGCTTCAGCGCGGGCGGTATCATCCGTCGTTGAAGGTGCGTGTTGCGGGCAATCGTGGGCATTTGTCAAACGCGCAGGCGGGAATGTTGCTTGCGGAGGTGATTTCGCCGGGGAAAACACACGTTTTTTTGGCGCATCTTTCCGAGGAAAATAACACGCCGATGCTTGCATTTGACACCGTGAGCCGCGTTCTTGACGGAAATAATATTGCTGCGGCACGGTTGGAAGTCGCCGAACGGCATATTCCCGGGGAGATGTTCAGTTTTTGATGATGTTTTCGCGGGCTTCGCGAAC
Organism: Defluviitaleaceae bacterium; assembly: GCA_009781765.1. Classification (GTDB taxonomy): domain Bacteria; phylum Bacillota; class Clostridia; order Lachnospirales; family WQUN01; genus WQVC01. Next base: position 38,196 of record WQVC01000007.1, read on the forward strand.
TTTTTAAAGGGTGTGCGGGAAACGCTCGCTTCGCTCACTGCGCCCTTTAAAGTTCGACAAACACCAAGAAACCGCGCGTTCGTGCGGTTTTTTTGATGCCATCAGGCTGCATAAATCCAGGAAAAATTCTTGGAAAATTTCCTGGAACGATTCCGGATATCATGGTACGAGAGTTGAAGTATACTTGCCCTGCAACCGAGAAATTAACGGTCGCTTCCATGCCAAAGGACGCTGTTTGCCATCTCAGGAAGGGGTTCGCCCTGAAACTGACCGCACCGCTCCGTGCCGAAGCCGCTGTATAACGGTTGCATGTAACACCATGCTTCACCGTACCACCCGCAACACCTGTACCACTGCAACACCTGTACCATCCGCCGCAACATATGAAAGCGGGCGGATGCATTCGGACACGGCCGACCGAATGCAAACGCCCACGTGCACACCTTCCATACAACGCGGCAACGCGGAGCGAAAGCTCTGCAAACCCGAAGTTCCCGGGGCTTCGGTTACTTACTTAAAACAAATCAATAAAAAAGAATCGCGAAGCGAGCAAAAGCGCAACCGTAGGGAAATTCCCCTTTACGGCGTGTTTTTGCTCGCTTTAAATTTTATTTTATGGCGAACGACCTTGAGAACCGTGAAGGCGAGGCGGGAAATCGCGGGTTTCTCAAGCACGTTCGCGCTGTGCTTCTGCGGGAAAAAATTTTTTTGATGATTTTTGCAAAAATATACAAATTGTGGATGTTGCTCCGTAAAAGACGTGGTACAGTACGTTAAATGCTTTGTTCGAAAAAATGACTGCACAAAGCGAACGCCTCTGAGAATCGTGAAGGCGAGGCGGAAAAGCGCGGACAATGACGGGCGCACTTCGCCCGCACCGTTCAATGCGTTTTCCGACGACGCATGAACGGGGTTTCTTGAGTAAGTTCGCGACAAGGGGGGCTTGACAAATGCATACTCTTGCAATAATGCTTCGCAGGCAAGCGGTAGCGTTGCCGCTTTGCCGACCCCAAAAAAAAGCAGCATATTACATAAAAGACCGTTTTTTGCGTTAGCCGCAAGCGGTCTTTTTATGTTCGAGCAAAGCAAATAAAAACAGAAAGAGGTGAGTAAATGAGTAAAAAAAAGACAATAGCCCTGGCAGCATTGGCTGCATTGGGGGTACTGCTCATACTCGCGGCAGGAGGATTCCTTTTAATAAGACTTTCGTCAGGGTTTAGTATACCTTGGCTTGGCATCCGACCCAACTTGCCGTACAGGGTATGGTGGAGTTGGGATGAAATGAAGGAGGGCTTGGGTGACCATTATTTATACCCGACGTATTTGCCGGAGGTTGCCGAGCGGAGTGAACGTGTCTCTATGCGCTCTGATTATAACGTTGGTTCGAGAAACCGAGAAAGCGACGAATTATTTTTTGGATATTCTGTTCGCTTTTCAGGTGATTGGCAGGATGACGTTATATATATCGGTGCCGAGGACGGCGAGAGGCGGAACAGCGTCTTTGACAACGCACGCCTGAGGCCGGACTATGCTGAGCGCAGGGAAATGTTGCTTGAGGAAATATTTTACGAACGCACATGGTTTAACGAACACACCGTAACCGTAGGGGGCATAGACATTGCATTTAATTCGCTTTATGAGGTATACCGCCCATCCCCCTTTGAACACGCAGACCGCGCCCTAAACAGGCACACCATTGGTTACACATTCACGATAGACACTGTAACATATTGGATGTCATGGGTTCAGCTTAATGTGGAAGATAAATACGCCGATGATGAACAGCGGGAGGTAATGCTTCGTGTCGCTGTGTCTATCATTGAGCAAGTGAGGGAGATTGAATAAGTATAAAAACAACGCACAGCAAGGCTTTAAATAACATATCCCAATATTTCCGATAGGATATGGCTTGTTATAACAATAAGGTGCAGTTTAGATTGAAAGGAGACGTGCTTAATGAAAAAAATGTTACTCGTACCGGTGTTATTGCTGTTGTTTGTTGCTTGCACCCCGCGACCGGAATCAGAATTGCCGACCGGAGGGGGGAACTTGCCGTACAGGGTATGGGCAAGTTGGGAAGAAATGAAAGAAGTTTTGGGCGACCACTATTTATATCCGACTTATTTGCCAGCGGTTACCGCGTTGAGCGAACGACCGTCTATGCGCTCGTGGTTCAACAATGTCGATAGGACGTTAGTTGCTGATGAGTTGTTTCACGAATATCTTGCCGTCTTTCCCGGTAACGACAGAATGAGCGACGAAATAACAATTTCAGCGACGGATTTAGAAAGGCGAAGATTCGTCATACCACGGTCACCGGATTTTCCCCCTGTTCTCGTTCCTTTTAACGGTGGGTTTCAAGAAGAACATCGCTTCAATGAACATATCGTAACAATAGATGACATCAATATAGAGTTTGTTTCGTTTTTTGCCGTTTTTTCACCGGAAGGAACTTTTGACCGGGATGAGTGGTTTCGCTACCACCCGCGAAACGGGAGGGCTGTTCTTTATACATTCATTATAGATACCGTAACATACGAAATGTCTTGGGTGCAATTTAATGTCGAAGATAGCCACGACGATAGTGAACAACGAGAAGGGATGCTTCGAGTTGCTACGTCCATCATTGAACAAGTGAGAGAGGTTGAATGATTATGAAAAAGTTTCTGAGTGTGTTTCTGATTTTTATATTGTTAAACGCCCTCGCCGTGCAAATTTCGGCGCAGGATATGTCCGGCACAACCGGACCGGCAATCGGGATGGATGCTTTTATGTTTGATTCCGATGCTTTTATGTATAACGATTATGTTTCCGCGCTTGAAATTGATATTTTCGTGGCATTGGTCAATGACGGCACAAACGCCATAAACCCTCAAACGGTGGAAGTGCTTTACGATTTAAGCGGAAACCCGTCTTTCTTGCTTGCGGATATTGTGCCGTACGGATTTGCGATTATGTTTCGACGCGCCGCTGAAATAAGTGAAATGGTCACTTCGGAAGGTGCGACAAGCCCGTTTGCAATGGCAAGAGGGCGGAAAATGTACGCTGGTCCGATGGCGTATATAGATTTTTATGACGGGGTTTATACAAATTTATTAACGGGTTGGGCATTAGGCAATGCTTCCGTCCAACATATGCAGATGGTTACCGAAAACGTACTTGACGACCTGCCCGCGCCGCTGCTCGTTCGGTCGTTTTCTTTCACCGGTGAACGTCGAATCAGCAATCAGAATATTATCAGGAATGTAGGGTTTGCAGATAACACTCACGGGTCGTGCGGTCCTGTAGCAGCCGCTATTATTCTTGTTTACTACGAAAAACTTGAACAGGCGAACGGTCGCCCTGCGGGAAGAGTTGTTCCTGCGCAATTGTTTCCTCAGAACATGCGCCAATGCAGTCTCCTTGAAAACGTGATGATTGAACATATGGGGTACAGTGGGGCTTCGACCTCAGTAGTTCTCCCAGAGATTATGCTCGGATAGGATGGACACCAACTAATCGGTTTGCTGTAGCCAGAGGGCTGAACAATTATTTCAATGACCCCGCACACCCGAGCCGCAGAGCGTTAAGAATGTCGGCTTCATCGTCCTCAGAAAATATGGTTAATCGTACAGCAGGCGAGATTAGGGCAGACAGACCGGCGGTTGTTCTTACAAACAATCGCCCTCCGGCAGATTTCGGCAGTAACATAGATTTTGGCAGCCACTGGATGGTAGCATACGGATACAGAATGATTGGTGGCACGGTCACACATCTTATCGTCCATACGGGAGCTTGGCATAACCAAACGACACCTTTTGATGAAGCAGCTGTTTTCGAAGGTTGGTTTGATTCCATCGTCACAGTACGCCCTCCAATCACCCCCGACCCTCCTCCCGACCCGTTCCGCATTGCCGGCGGAAGAAATTTAAATCTCAGACCGCACGTAATCCTGTCGAACTCCCGAACTCGTGACCGTTGGACAAGCAGTGATACTCGCGTTGCAACTGTTGACTCCGAAGGGATTGTTCGCTTTGTCGGTCCCGGTATTGCGCGGATTACCCACTTTAACGGAGATGACAATGTAAACTCTCATTTCACATTCGAGGTTTTCCGACCGATGAGAAGTTTGCAAACCAACAGGCCGTCTTCACGGGAGCGTCGTTTGAGGGTAAACAGAAACGGCACAGGGGGAACTACACTTCAACTCAGACCAATATTTACACCGTCGGACACAACATCACTCCCCCTGCATTGGTCATCCTCCGATACTCGAGTGGTTATAGTTAATCAAAACGGGTTAGTCACCGCACGAGGGCGAGGAACCGCAACTGTAACGGTAACAAATACACCTCATCCCGGGGGCAGGGCAAGAACCACGCGCGTCAATTTCGTTGTGGAGTACAATCCGGAAAGGATAACAATCAATCACAGGGGAAATCAGATATCGGACATATTGCTTGCAGTAAATCGCGACATTACACCGAGGGCTCATATTACCCCGGACAGAGCGCAGGGGCTTTGCCGTGACGCGCAAAGAAATATTACATGGACATCGTCAAACCCCAATATTGTTTCCGTAAATACAAGAGGAAGACCAACCGCACACGTACCCGGTTCGGCAGTAATAACAGCTACAACAGTAAACGGGATTACCGCACGATACATAGTGACTGCGGTTGTGCCTGTTTCGTCGGTAAGCATCGCTTCATTAACGCCCTCGCAACTCGAAGCAATGACTGTTGACGCCAACGGACGCGGAAGAAGCACACCGCTTTTCGCAACTGTTACGCCTACCAATGCCACGCACCGGCATATCACATGGACATCTTCAAACCCTAACGTTGTTTCCGTCAACAGTAACGGCGTCGTTACCACGCAAGGGGCAGGCACTGCAAGAATCACTGCCACTACCCCTGCCACCGGCGCGCAAAGGGCGCGAAGCACAAGTATATCAATTCGCGTACGGCAACGGTAATTGCCGGATTTCGCATCTGTATATAAAAAAACCGCGAATATCGCGGTTTTTTGTTTCGCCCCGCTTTTAAAGGGCGCAACGGGCGAAGCAGATGCTTCTCGCGCCACCCTTCAAAAAGCGGATGGGTGCGGGACGGACGAGGCTTTGTATTTTTAAAAAACGCACCGGATTTTCCCATGAAAATAGGTGTATAATAGAGACGGCATTCTTTTGCCGTCGGTAAAAAATTTTGCAAAAATGCGTTCATTTTTGCTCATTAAATGAGGTGCTGATATGAAAAAAATTATTTTCACATTCATTGCGATTTGTTTGGGCGGGGTGACGCTCGGGCTTGGAATAAGCGCGGGAAACGCAACGTTTTCGCGGATTGCGGAGGAAAGAATCCCGGAAATCGAAGATTCGCAAATTACAACGATGCGAGTAAATCCGCTGGTTGTGCCGCTTGATACCCACGAAGTATGTTTCGTTGAGGTGATTGCGCAGGCAAAGCCGTCGGTTGTGAGCATAAATGTAACTGCGCCGGCAGGGCGTTCGGGGCGGGGTGAGCTTCCGGGTTCGGGTTCGGGCTTTATTTTTGCCCGCGACGACGAGTATGTATTTATCGCAACAAATAATCACGTTGTTGAAAACACAACATCCGTTACGATTTCGCCGGATGACGAAGCGCAAATTCCCGCGCGAATCGTCGGATACGACATCGCATCGGATATTGCGGTGGTTGCGGCGTTACGCGCGGATATTGAGGCGGCCGGCGGATACGCGATTGCGGTATTCGGCGATTCGGACGCGCTTCGCATGGGCGACGCGGTTGTTGCAATCGGAAACGCGATGGGCGAAGGGCAGACCGTTACGCGCGGCATAATCAGTGCGTTGTCGCTGAACATAGAAATTCCGGACGCGCATCGGCGTCTTAATCTGAACGTTTTACAAACCGACGCGGCGGTAAATCGCGGCAACAGCGGCGGCCCGCTTGTGAATCGAAACGGCGAAGTTATCGGAATTGTAACGGCAAAGCTGATTGGCTCGGACATCGAAGGCATGGGATACGCTCTGCCGATTAACGACGTTCGGCACATTTTGGATGATATTATCGAGGTCGGTTCGGTGCGTCGGGCGTGGCTCGGCATTCACCACGAGGAAGTATCGGAATTTTTCCGAGGCTTGTTTAATCTGCCGTCAACGGGAATTTTGGTGCGCGCAGTCATTGAAGATTCGCCCGCCGAAGAAGCCGGTCTGCAATCCCTCGACTTGATTACGCACATTTCCGGTCGCCGCATTGAGGGTCTTTCCGATTTGCAAAGTGTTCTTAACACGATTCGCCCCGGCGATGAAATTACAATCAGACTTTACCGCGCCGGCGAAAGTATGGAGCTTTCGTTGATACCGGGAAGCCGCATGAACTAGAATGCTAAACGTGAAGGCTTTCGGGGGCTTCGCCCCCGAACCCCCACGAACTTTTTAAAAAAAGTTCGACAAAAATCAAAAAAATCGCGCGAAAGCGCGATTTTTAATAAAGTTTTTGCCCCGCTTTTTTCAAAAAGCGGGTGGGGTTCGGGGCGAAGCCCCGAAAACTCATTTAAATTTCACCGACCGAAAATTGAAAATTGCAAGCGAAGCCGTGCGACTTCTTCGTTCGTAATTGTGAACGAGCGTATGTAGCCGCGCGAACTTTGAAAATCGCGCAAAAAGTCGATTGCGTCGTAAAAATTTCCGGCGTATTCTACGACGACGCGCATTTCGTAAAAATTTTCGCCCGGTGAAAGTCGGGCGATGCTTGAAATTTCGCCGGCAGAAAATTCGTGCGTTTCAAGCCCGAAGGTTGCGCCGCGCCCGGAAATTCCGGCAAGTGCGGGCAACATTTGTTCGTACGGCAAAACGGTGTAATCCGCGTCGTTGCGCAAAAGCGCGTTCATGGCGGAATATCTGCGCTCGAGAAGGCGCACGCTTTCACGCCCCGTTTGCAACGAACGTGCCGCCGGTGCAATCCAAACAACCCACGCGAAAATTAAAATCGCGAGGTTAAACAGTCCGAAAATCCAAAAAATTCGCTCTCTCATGGGCGGAGTATATCACAAGAGAGTGTTGAAAAATAGCTTGAGCTGTGCCTGCATCGCAGGAAAATGACGGATTCAGGTCATTTTCCGAGATGCGGCATATGCGAAAGCGTAATTTTTCAACACTCTCCACAAAAGGTGCGAAAATGTCGAAAAAAAGAGAATCTGATATGTACGAGCCAATTAAATCTTTGCTTATGTCGCAGGGGTTTATTGTGCGCGGCGAGGTCAATGGCTGCGATATTGCGGCAGTTCGCGGCGAGGAACTTTGGATTGTTGAAATGAAACTCAGCGCGAATTTGACGCTGATTTTTCAGGCAATGGCGCGGCAGGAGGCGTCGGAGAATGTTTTTATCGCTGTACCGCGCCCGAAATCCGGCAGAGACAAAAAATTTCGCGCGTTGAGAAAATTAGTGAAAAAATTGGAACTCGGGCTGATAGTCGTTTCGCTTGACAGCCCTGTTTGCCTTGCGGAAATTTTGATTTTTCCCAAAAATGCGAAGCGCGAAGTGTGCCCGACGAACACGTCGGCGCATTCTCCCGAAGCCGCCACTTCCCGTGCAAATAAAAAGGCGTCTGCCATCAAGAAAGAAATTTTCGGGCGTACAACTGACAGCCCCGGCGGAACTTCGCGTGAAAAGGTAAACACAGCGTATCGCGAACGCTGTGTAAAAATTGCGTGTTTGCTTGAAGCAAGGGGTGCGCAAAGCGCGAAATCTCTTCGCGAAATGGGATGCGAAAGCGATGCGTATCCCATTTTGCGCGGAAATCATTTCGGTTGGTTTGAAAAAATCGACAAAGGAATCTATGACATTACGGAAACATGCCGAAATTATCTGAACGAAAGCGAGGATGTTACGCTTATTACATATTATCGCATGAAGGCCGAATATAGTGAATCAAATTAAGAAGCGTCCCGTCGGCTACGCAAATCAAATTGATTCACTGTAAACCGGACGGGCGCGAACGAAAAGACAACTTCCTGCATAGCATGTCACTGAGGTGGTTTTTATGCGGGAGATATTGCGGTTTGACGAAGTTTCGTTAACGTATCAGGCGGATAACGGGGAAGTTGACGCGCTTCGTGATATAAATTTTTCCGTAAACGAGGGCGAACTTGTTTCGATTATCGGGCCTTCGGGCTGCGGTAAAACGACGCTGTTGAGCCTTGTTGCCGGGCTTGTTGCGCCCAGTCGGGGCAAAATTTTTGTTTGCGGCCGGGAAGTCAGCGGAGTTTTGCGAGAGGTTGGCTACATGCTTCAAAAAGACAGCCTTTTGGATTGGCGCAGTATTTTCGGCAACGTGATGCTGGGGCTTGAAATTCGCGGGCTGAAAGAAAATGCGCAGTACGTTGAACATCTTTTAAAAAGCTACGGGCTTTGGGGATTTCGCGACAAGCACCCGTCGCAACTTTCCGGCGGAATGCGTCAACGCGCCGCGCTTATTCGAACCCTCGCGGTTAAGCCCGATATTTTGCTTCTGGACGAAGCGTTTTCCGCACTGGATTATCAAACGCGGCTCGTTGTTGCCGACGATGTTTTTAATATTTTGCGGCGTGAAAAAAAATCGGCGGTTATTGTTACGCACGACATCGCCGAAGGCATATCTATGGCCGACAGAATCATTGTTTTATCCAAGCGTCCCGGCCGCGTGAGTATGGATTTTCCGTTAAAGTTCGAAACCGGCGATTCGCGTACATTGCCGCCGCTTCGCCGTCGCGACGACCCGCTTTTTCGACAATACTTTAACGATATTCGATTGGAGCTGGGTATAAATGTTATCTGACGGACGTGTAAAATTTTTGGCGGCAAAAAAACGACGGCGAGTTTTAATCAGAGTTTCTCAAATTTCGATTTTAATTTTGACGCTTGTTTTGTGGGAAGGGTTAGCCCGAGCCGGCGTTATTGACAGCTTTATTATGAGCCAACCCGCACGCATTTTACGTACAATTTTAAATTGGCAAAACAATAATCTGCCGCTTCATATCGGCGTGACTTTTTTTGAAACAATAATCGGATTCACACTGGGTGCGTTACTTGGAATTTTTATTGCGTTCGTGCTTTGGTGGTCGGATGTTTTGGCAAAAATCGCCGACCCGTACTTGGTTGTGCTTAACGCGCTGCCGAAAATTGCTCTCGGGCCGGTAATAATCATTTGGGTCGGCGCGGGAATGCAGGCGGTAATTGTGATGGCACTGGCGATTTCTCTCATCGTTACAGTAATGGAGATGCTTAACGGCTTCAAAAATGCCGACCCCGAATTCGTAAAAATGGCAAAAACTTTCGGCGCGTCGCGATTGCAAATTTTTACGAAAGTGATTTTCCCCTTCAACCTGAGCACGCTTTTTAACTGCCTGAAAATTAACATCGGGCTGTCGCTTGTTGGTGTAATAGCCGGAGAATTTCTTGTTTCCCGCGCCGGCCTCGGCTACCTGATTGTTTACGGCGGGCAGGTTTTCCAAATGGACCTTGTTATGACAAGCGTAATTATTCTTGCGGTACTTGCTGCCTTGCTTTATCGCGCTGTTGCACTTTTGGAAACGGCGGTAATGCGAGCGGTTAGGCATAGGTAAAAGGAAATCTTTTTTGCCTGACGGCAAAAAAACGTTCGCAAAAAGCGCGTTGAAGCGTCGCGACTTTTTGCTCACTGATTAAGAGGAGGCTTTAAAATGAATTTTTTGAAAATGACAGGGCTTTTCTTACTTGCGCTTACGGTTTTAGCAGCGTGTGCGTGCGGCGGCACAGATGACGACCTCGTAACGGTACGAGTAAGCGAGGTAACGCGCTCGGTATTTTACGCGCCGCAATACGCGGCAATCGAGCTCGGCTTTTTTGAGGACGAAGGCATCCGCATCGACTTAATTACAAGCGACGGCGCAGACCGCGTAATGACCGCTCTTTTAACCGGCGCGGTTGACATCGGATTCTCCGGGCCGGAAGCGACAATTTATGTATTCAACGAAGGTCGCGCCGACCACGCAGTTGTTTTCGCGCAAGTCACAAAACGCGACGGTTCTTTTTTAATCGGTCGCGAACCGATGCCCGATTTTGCATGGGAAAATTTGCGCGACGCCTCGGTTTTGCCCGGCAGACGCGGCGGAATGCCGTTTATGGCACTTGAATACGTTGTTCGTTCCCACGGGCTTGAACCCGGCACGGATGTAGACTTCGACACATCGGTTGCATTTGCCGCGATGGTCGGTGCATTTTTGGGCGGCAACGCAGACTTCGTAACGGCGTTCGAACCCGCTGCGTCAACAATTGAGCTTGAAGGACGCGGCTTCGTTGTTGCATCCGTCGGCGAAGCCTCCGGCGAAATTCCCTACACCGCATACTACGCGCTCGGCAGCTTCATCGAGGCGAACCCGGAAATTATTCAGGGCTTCACAAACGCAATTGCTCGCGGGCAAGTGTGGGTACAGGAAAATCCGCCCGAAGTAATCGCGGAAGTAATTTCGCCCTTCTTCCCCGACGCCGACCCCGTAATTTTAACAAGCGCGATTGCTCGTTATCTCGAATTTGACGCCTACTCATCCGACCCCGTTATGACCGAAGATTCCTTCGACCGCCTTCAAACCGTAATGGAATCCGCCGGCGAACTTACTCGCCGCGCCCCCTTCGATGTGTTGGTTGATAATTCTTTCGCCGAACGCGCTGTTGAAAATTTGAGATAATAGTGAGTCAAGTTGAAAACGGTCTTTCGCGCTTGCGCGAGAAGAACGGTTTCAATTTGACGAACCCCCGACACGAGTGCTTTTGCGCAAGTATAGCGAACGCCTTTGAGAACCGTGAAGGCGAGTCGGGAAATCGCGGGCTTCTGCGCGTTTTCCGACGAAAC
>WQVC01000008.1 GCA_009781765.1 Defluviitaleaceae bacterium
TAACGACGACGGCTATGACGCAGGCAACGACACAGATAACGACGACGGCTATGACGCAGGCAACGACACAGATAACGACGACGCGGACAATGACACAGATAACGACGACACGGATAACGACAGCGATGCAGGAAATGATACCGATTCCGATGATGGCAACACCGATAACGATGATGCAGGCGATTCTGACACCGGCGATGGTTCTGATGCGGATTCCGGTACGGATTCCGGCAACGCAGGTGATGTGAACGCCGGCGGTGGTTCGGATGCTGATGCGGATGCAGATTCCGGTACGGATTTCGGCGACGCAGGCGACAGCGGTTCATCTGAAGGCGACGACGGTTCAACCGAGGGCAACACCGGGGATTCCGGCGGCACTTCCGGTGGAGCGGATTCGGGCAACGTTGGCGACAGCGGAACTTCCGGCGATTCAAGCAATTCCGGCAACGACGGTTCAACCGAAGGCAGTGCAGGGGAATCAGAATCTTCGGGCGAGTCCTCCGGGACTTCCGATTCGCTCGGTTCTGTCGGCACTTCCGGAGCATCTGTCGATGCATCAGGCTCTTCTTCCGTCGCATCCGGCGAATCAAGCACATCCGCCGTAAAAGGTGCGGTATTTATGATGTTCGACACGTTGGCAGATGACGTTTTGCTTGCCGCGTCCGCGCACATCGACGAAATTCAGGCTCGTTTCGGCGTAAGGTTTGTAGGAAATCTGCCGCTTTCGGGCAGAACCGTGGACGCCCTGTTCGGCGACCGCGCGTACGCACCGGTTGTTACCATGCATGTGTTCCGTTCGCCCGACGGCGACGAGCTGATTGAATACTATTCGCAATATCGCCCGGTCGGGTCGGCATTTGTCGGCACGCTGAGAGGTATGCAGCACAATATCGGCACTTACGACGCTCCGTACTTCGTGAACCTTGAAATTATTGAAACGTCCGGTGCAATTACGGTTTCGGGCTTGGGCAGCAATCATTACGTTATTGTTCACGGCAGAATTGCCGCCGCCGCAGGCTCGGTTTACATCGAGCTTCTCGACTCCGCAACCCTCGCGCCGCTGCCTTTCGGCACACGGCAACTTCTCAGCAGCGTCGTTATTTCCGACGGCGAAACCGTTCCCGTCAACGTAAGCGAGCATTCTGCCGTAAGCGGCGTCGAGCTGATTAACGGCGTGTGGCACGTGCGCGCCGGCGGAAATCTGTATCGCATCGCGGGCGTTTTTGCCGGCGGCGTTACAGGCGGAAACGCCTACGTACACGAATTTATTCTCTCGCCGAACATCGCAAACGTTGCATCGTTCCTGCTTGAACCTGTCATTGATGTGCCGATTCCCACCTTCACCGTCACATTTAACTCCGGCACCGGAACGTTCGCTTCCCTGCCGAACACGCATCAAATCACCGTACCCGCCGGAACGGTTTTGGCACAAATTCCGACGCCGTTGGCTCCGTCCGCAGGTTGGACTTGGATTGGATGGTCGCCGTTTAACCCGGTCGGCCACACGGTAACCGGCGACATCACATTTACCGCCGCATGGAACGCGCCGCAGCACTTTTTACCCCCGCCGCCGCCTCCTCCTCCGCGCCCGCCGATACCGCCGTGGATTCCGCCGCCGCGTCCGCCGGTGCTTCCGGAAGATGAAGAATACGGAGATGAATACGAAGACGAATACCTCCCGGAGCATCCCTCCGATTACGTGCCGGAAACCCCCAACAGCCCCCCCGTTGTTGAGTCGTTGCGATTCCGCCGTCACTTTGTAAACGGCTACCCCGACGGTCTCTTCCGCCCGGACGGCTTTATGACACGCGCCGAAATGATGCAGGCCCTGCGCAACATCAGCAACCCCTCACTCGCAACGCTCGCCGGCTTTACATCAACGAGATTCATCGACGTATCGCCCGACGATTGGTACTTCGGCACGATTGCGTACTTGGAAAGCCGCGGCGTAATTACCGGCTTCCCCGACGGCACAATTCGCCCCGACGCCCCCATCACCCACGCCGAATTTGCGGCAATGGCGGCGCGTTTCTTCAGCCTCAGCGATTTCGACTTCGTTGTAACATCGGGCAGCCATTGGGGCGCAACCGACATAAACATGAGCTTCGCGCCGCATTGGCTCGAATACTTCGGGATGCAGTCGAATTTCTCGCCCGATGCGCCCATCACTCGCGTCAACGCAGTAACTCTGCTCAACCACTACCAAGGTCGCGTACCCTGCGAAGTCGGCATCAATGAATTTTTGGCAAACGCAGGCTTCGAAATTTTCCCCGACGTTTTGCGCAGCCATTGGGGCTTTTACGAAATCGCCGAAGCGTCTCTGAGCCGCTATTATCGCGCAAGCGTTGCCGGCCCCGAAACGTGGACGCACGTAGCAAACATACGCCGCGACATTGTTGCCGCTGTGTATTATCCTTAGTTAAAATTAAAACCTTGGGCTCCGCCCAAACCCGGAAACTTTTGAAAAAGTTTCATCAAAACTTCATCAAAAAAACCGCGCAAAGCGCGGTTTTTTTTGTGTTTTTGTCGAACTTTTTTTAAAAAGTTCGTGGGGTTCGGGGCGAAGCCCTGAGGTTTTATTTTATCCGGCGCGCTCACCCGATTCCTGTGCCGTCGTCGATAAAGCGAAAGTCGGGCGAGAAGTCGTTGTGCTGGGTTGTGAGTGTGAAGAAGGGGTTGTCGGGGTTGGGTGAGAGTGTCATTTGTGCCTCGCGGCCGGTGTCGTCGGTTGCGGCGAAGTTGAATACTGCGACTGAGCTTTCGTCTGTTCCGAGGTTCGGCGTCATGTTCTCGATGCGCACATCGACAACGGCGGTAGTGTTAAAGTGACGGCCGGCGAAGTCTGTTGCGAGTTCTTTGAGCTCAAGCATTTGGTCGGTTGCGCCCAAAAATTCGAGACGTTCGTCGAGGGTTTTGTTGTCCCATCCGATTTCCTCAAAAAATCGCATTTGCTCCACCCGTGCGGCACGGAGTTCCTGTATCTCGCGGTCACGTTCTTCATCTGTGACTTCCGGAACGCGGCGGGGTTCGACGTTGCGGGAACGCCAATTCTCGGCGCGCATTATGTCAATGCGTTCGCCGGTAATGCCGTTGATGATAAATGAGTACATCATGTCGGCAGTGTAAACATTCCCGTGCCACCAAGTATTTACGTATGCGTCATGGTCGAGGAACGACATGATAACGCTTTCGCCGTCGATGCATGTGCCGAACATTTGCCAAATGTAGTACGCGGCGATTTGTGCGGCGGTTTCGACGGGCAGTGCGCCGGCGGGAATCGGTGTATCGTTCTCAATGTAAAATTCGCCGGTGTGAACGGTTGCTTCGTTTGTAACCGTAAGCGTGAGGGTAGGGGGGATGAATGCGGATGCTTCGTTGTTCGCGCCGGGGGCGTCGGATTCCGCCGCGCCGAGAGCGAATGCTTCGGGTACTTCCGGTGTCGGAAGCAGTATTCCGGTGCGGTTCATTGCCGCATTGAGGTTCAGCTCGTTAAAGCCGATAAATGCCGCGCTTAAAAGCCCTACGGACAGTACGCTTGCGGCGATTGCTTTGAAAATTTCTTTTTTCATGGTTCATCTTTCCTCTCGAATTTTTTTTGTGGGGAACGGGTTGCGACCCCGTGTGTGTCCCTCGGTGTTGTGTGAGCCTCACAAGAGATATAACGCGAATCAAGGGTAGGAAATAACGCCTTCGCCTATGCCTTGCAAACGGCTCGCTCGATGTCTTTTTTCGGAAAAATCATCCGAAAAAAAAGACCGGTCGCTCGCCGCAAGGCATTTACGGCGAGGCGTTATTCTGAACTCTTGATTCGCGTATATAGTAAATCGGCGGTGTCACGAAAGTATCGGCGAGATGTAATGAAGTTGTAAAAAGTGCGCCGGACTCATGCTTCGCGAATTTCAGCGCGGCGAAGAAATTCAAAATCGCGCGAAAGCGCGATTTTAATTAAAGTTTTGATGAAACTTTTTCAAAAGTTTCCGGGGTGCGGGGCAGAGCCCCGCGACACAAAGGCCACCCTCGTCCCGACTCCTACTTCCGACGAAATGCGCAATTCCGCGCCGTGAACCTCGGCAATTTTGCGGCAGAGCGTCAGCCCGAGTCCCGCGCCGCCGTTTTTGCGAGCCTTATCGGCGCGGTAGAAGGGTTCGGTTACTTTTGAAAGCGACGCTTGAGGAATGCCGCAACCGTTGTCGCTTACGGAAAGGGTTATGCCGGTTGCGTCGTGTTGCGCCGACATTTTAATCGTGCCGGCGGAGGAGTCGGCGCAGGCGCGCAGAGCGTTTTGGCATAAATTCAGCAGAAGGCATTTGATTAAATCCCCCTGCCCGTGCAGGGTTTGCGCGTTTATTTCCCGGGAAAATTCAATGCCGGCGGCGTCGAATTCGCCTTTGAGGGTTCGGGCGATGTCGTCGAAAAGGCGCGGCACGGAAATTTCGTTCATTTCGGCAGAATATTCGCGAAGCATCGCAAGTTGCAGCAGCGAGCTTGCGATTCCCTGCAAATAGCTCGCCTTGTGCATTATTCGCCCGGAAAAGTCGATAAGTTCGCCTTCGTTGAGCGGGGCTTTTTGCATGTATTCGGCGTAGCCGAAAATGGAGGTGAGGGGAGTGCGCATCTCGTGTGCGAAGTTGTCAACAAATTGCTGTTTGTTTTCCGCCTCAGCTTCGAGCGTTTCGATTTGCTGCTCGATGCGTTCGGCCATTTTGTTAAAATCGTGGGCGACTTGAGCGAGTTCGTTATTCGCGCTGACGGGAATTCGTTCGCCGAAATTTCCGCCGGCGATTTTTCGCGATGTTTTTGCTACAACAACAAGCGGGCGAAAAAGTGCCGACAATATAAAATGAAGCGCGACGGCGGCAATGCCCGAAAAAATTACTGCGGAAAGCAGTAACATGCTTTGAATGTCGCGCATGGATGCGATATTTTCCGAGATGTCGAGCGAGTAGTTTAAAACGTAAAAAAAATCGCCGGGAAGCGAGCCGACGATATGAATTTCCGGGGCGTGCAAATTCATCACCGTGTTCGGAACGCTGCCGGCGGAAACGTGAATGTCAACATTGTGACGCCGATAGTAATGTGCATAACCGCGCACGACGTCCTGAACGGCGTTCGCGCCGCCGCCGCGCGAATAAATTGCGGTAATGTCGCGGGCAAGCGAGCCTGAAATTGCCTGAAACTGACCTTCGCTTTTGTTTGTAAGCATCTCGATTTGACTGCGCGTCAAATAAAACGAAACCATGCCCACGCTCGAAAAAAGCACCGCCAAAATAAGCAGATAAATGGCGATGTAGGTTTTAAGCCTCATTTCGCGCTCCCCTTTTCGACCCCGTTTTGACTTCAAGGCGATAGCCCAACTTGTAAACCGTTTTAATTTTTTCGTCCCACCCGAGCTTGCTGCGTAATTTTTGCACGTGATTATCCACCGTGCGGGTTTCGCCGGCGTAATCGTAACCCCACGCAAGCTCCAACAGCTTATCGCGCGAGAGGGCGATATTTTGGTTTCGAATGAAAACTTCCAAAAGCTCAAATTCGCGCGGGGATAAATCCACGGCAAAACCGCCGCGCGAAACGGTGCGGTCGTTTGTGTTTACAAAAACGCCTTCAAGCTCGAAGGTGGTGAAATTTTTTTTCGTGCGCCGCAAAACCGCTTCAACCCGCGCAAGAAGTTCGAGCATTTCGAAGGGTTTTACGATGTAATCATCCGCGCCGAGTTGCAGACCGTTTAACTTGTCGCGCAAGCCGTCTTTCGCCGTGATAAAAATTACCGGCGTAAGCGGAATTTTTTTTATTACTTCGAAGCCGTCAAGCTCCGGCATCATAATGTCGAGCAGAACCAAGTCAAACTCGCCGGAAAAATCCGCCCGAACGGCGGCCTTCCCGTCGAAAACCTGCGTTGATTCATGCCCCGCAAGCGCGAGATTCCGCGCAATTAACTCGTTAATATCGCGGTCGTCCTCCGCAATTAAAATATGTGCCATATGTAAGCCCCTTTCCGCGTGTCGAATTGTTTGCATTATACACCGCAGATGTAACGGAGTTGTCACGGAAGAGGGGGGTAATTCTCACCGCCAAGTGCGTTCCGGCTATCCCGCAAATGTACGCGCTACGGTTTTAAGCTCTCCGGGAACATCAATTTTTTGCGGGCATCGCGCGTTGCACAAACCGCAGGCTGTACAATTTTCGGCGCGTTTGCCGCGAGGCAGGGTTTTGTACATCATTCGAACATTCCAGTCCGCACTGCCGCGCTTGATGTCGTTGTACAGCGAAAAACATGCCGCAATGTCGATTTCCTGCGGGCAGTCGGCGTGGCAATATCGGCACGCGGTACAAGGGACGGACGAAACTTTGCCCATCTCCGCTAAAACGCGCTCTAGCATGTCGAGTTCCTCCGGCGTAAGCGGACGCAGATTTTCAAAAGTTCGCAAATTATCGGCGACCTGCTCCATGTTCGACATGCCGCTCAACATGCACGTTACGCCGGGCAGAGTTGCCGCATATTGCACCGCCCACGACGCTATCGAACGCCCGGGCGCGCAGTCGCGCAAAATTTTTTCCGCCGCCGCCGGCAACTTTGCAAGCGACCCGCCCTTGACGGGCTCCATAACGATAATCGGCGTGTTGTGCGCAACGGCAAGTTTTTGCCACTCGCCCGCCTCGCCGCGCAAAACGTCGCTGTAATTTAATTGAAGCTGCGCAAATTCGGCCTCGGGATGCGCCGCAAGAAGCCGCTTCAAATACGCCGTTGTTCCGTGATACGAAAACCCGACATGCTTCACAAGCCCCCGCGCCTTTTTCTCCATCGCCCACTCGAAAAGGCGCATTTCTTCGAGCTGCGCCTCCTTTTCGTCGTCGAGCGAGTGAATTAAATAGAAGTCGAAATATTCCAACCCCGTGCGCCGACGCTGCTCGTCAAAAAGTTTGTCGCAATCGCGATGATTTTTCACTTCCCACGGCGGCAGTTTATCCGCCACAAGAAATTTATCCCGCGCATGACGCTTAACAAGTGTGCGCTTGAGCCGCTCTTCCGAGCCGCCGTAAATCCATGCCGTATCGAAATAATCGAAACCGGCGTCTAAAAATGCATCAATCATGCGTTCCGTTTCGGCGTCGTCGGGCAGACGCATCGCGCCGAAACCCAATGCCGGCGGCGCACCGATTTTTAAATAATCTCTCATGTTATGCTCCTTTTGAGTTTTTGACTCCGGATTTGCAGGGGCGTCGCCCCTGCCCCCTTGACCCCTTAAAAAAATCGCGCTTCGCGCGATTTTTAATAAAGTTTTGATGAAACTTTTTCAAAAGTTTCCCGGGGGTTCGGGGGCGGAGTCCCCGAAAATCTTAAAACATTAAGTCGTTGTAAACAACGTGCCTTCTTCTTCGCCGGCGAAAATGCGAAGTAAAATTGCGGGGTCTTCGCCGTTTGCGATTACCGCGTCGATGCCGTTTTCGAGGGCGTAACGCGCGGCGTTCAGCTTTGCAATCATGCCGCCCGTACCGAGATTCGAGCCGCTTCCGCCCGCCGCCGATTCCATTTTCGGCGTGACTTCGTGCGCCTCGCGAAAAAGCGTTGCGCGAGGATGCGTGCGCGGATTTTTGTCGTAGAGACCCTCGATGTCGGTAAGCATGACAAGCAGCGCGCTGTCGGAAAACGCGGCTACGTACGCGCCGAGCGTGTCATTGTCGGAAAATTCGGTGAGTTCGTCGGTGGCGATGGTGTCGTTTGCGTTTACAATCGGCACCGCGCCGAGTTCGATGAGTTTTGCAATTGTGTTGTGCGCATTTTCGCGGCGCGAAATATCGTTTACGCAATCGCGCGTTAATAAAATTTGCGCAGCGGTGCGATTATATGTTCGTAAAAAATTTTGATAAATTTGCATGAGCATCGCCTGACCAACCGCCGACGCCGTTTGCCGCCCGATAATATCACGCGGACGCTCCATGCCGAGGCAATTCGCCCCAACGCCGATTGCCCCCGACGTTACCAAAATAATTTCCTTGCCCCGATTGTACAAATCCGCCAAAACCCAACAAAGCCGCTCGATGCGCTGCAAATTTAATTCGCCGTTGGCGTAAGTAAGTGACGTTGTTCCGATTTTTACAACGGCGCGTTTGTGTTCCGTTAATCGCGCCCGCGCAGGGGATGATTGCATTTTCGTCACACCTTCTCGAACGTTTCTTTGGTTTCCGGGGCGGCGTCGCCCAAAACTTTATATTGCTCGGCGCAGACGGTTACGGCGGAAATAATCGCGTTGCGGAAGCCCTGTTTTTCGAGTTCGCAAACGGCGGCGATTGTTGTTCCGCCGGGCGAGCAGACTTCGCCTTTGAGCGTTGCGGGGTTTTCGCCGGTTTCGAGCACCATTTTTGCCGCACCGAGAAGGGCTTGGGCGGAAATATCTATGGCTTGCCGGCGAGAAAGCCCGTGTTTTACGCCTGCGTCGGCCATTGCTTCAATAAACATGAACGCATATGCCGGCGACGAGCCGGATATTCCGGTAAACGCATCGAAGAGATATTCCGGCAAAATTTCGGTTTTGCCCACGGAATTAAAAATTTTTAAAACCGTGGCGAGGTCTTTTTGCGTTACGTTTTCGCCGGCGCAAACGGCTGTCATGCCGGAATTTACGCGGGCGGGAGTGTTTGGCATAGTTTTCACGAGCTTGATTTTGCAGTCGCTGCCGAACATTTCCGCCGCGTGTTTAAGCCCCAACCCCGCCGCAAGAATTATTACCATTGCGTTAGGCTTGATTGAATCCTTGATTTCGTCGATTACGGGGCGATAAACGTTCGGCTTGACGCTGAGAAAAATAATTTCGGCGTTTTTTGCAACCTCGATGTTTGACGATGTTGTTTCCACGTTGCAGCTTTTGGAAATTTGCGCGAGCTGCTCGGCATCCGGGTCGGATGCGATGATTTCCCACGCCGCAACCACGCCCGCGTTAATCGCGCCGTTGATGATGGCGGTTGCCATGTTTCCCGTTCCGATGAATCCTAACTTTTTAGGCATTTTATATCTCCCTTCAAGAGTTTTATTCCCAATTACAATCAACACTGATAAATGTTGCAGGCATTCCGATTATTTGAATATCGAATTTTAAACTTGTTTCGACTTTCGTGCTTGCATTGTGGATTCGGAAACCGAATTGCCATCCGTTGTCCATAAATATTTCAACCGTACTTTGCGAATCCGGCTTGAACCCGACACCGATAATCCGTTTCGGAAATGCAGAAACGGGAATCATCCACCTCGGCTTCCGAAGGTTTGATTTGTTCAGCCGACCGCGCAAGTTATACGGTTGGACACGTGTCACCTGCTTGTTGTTAATGCCGATTACTTTGTAGAAATCGTAATTTCCAATCAAGTATTCAACCATGTTTTTTGCCAAAATTTCGCCGTGTTTTGCATAGGCGCGTTCAATTTCCGCGAGAAAAGCGGTGAGCAAGGGAACATATACATCCTTTTCCTTTGCCGGCAACTCGCCCCAATTAAGATTTTCGCCTTTGCATTTCGAAAGATAATCAAATACAGGCTTTATGTCGCTCCAATATTGCTCGGAACATTTTGCACCGAACCATTTATATCCGAAGTCGAGTTTACTTGAAAGGCGGCTGTGTTTCACTGCGAAATTGTTATTTTTTACGCTGATTCCGATTTCCCAACATATGCCGCTTCGTATAATCAGAATATCACGAACATCGCCCTCAATGCCCGCTCCGTCGGGCTGTATTTTTATTTCTAAAATATCTGTGCCGGCTTCCGAAATAAGAGGCTCTGCTTTCAAAATTTGTTCCGAGCCGGCATTTGCACTCAGCGCGAAGTTTTTTTTCATGTCGTCCGGAATTTCATCCCATGATGCTTTAGCGGCGAGAAAGCGGCTGTCCTCGGTAACCTGCACCGCTCGCACGGGACGCAAACGGTTTTCAAGGGCGCGCAGATATGCAAATTCCAACGCGCGACCGTTCCTGTTATTTATACTCATGTTGCCACCGCCTCTTTGATGGCCAGAGCTACAGCGCAGGCAAGTTTTACGGGAACAGCATTGCCAATCATTTTATATGCGTCTGTCAAGTTTGTGTAGTAAAACTTAAAGCTGTCGGGAAATGTTTGTATTCGGGCGCACTCTCTTACAGAAAGCCGGCGATACAAATGCTCCTTTCCTTTTACAAACTCGCGCTTGTTTTGCTCGATGAAGTTCATTTTCGGTGCCTGCGGATGAATCGGTGCGTGGCGTCCGCCTGCTTGAATGGTAAACGATTGTTCATCCCATGAGCGAACTCGGTTTCGGGACATGAAAATACTTGAAAACCCGCCCGTCATATACTCGTGATTGCTTACATTGCACCTGTCACCGTTTGTTTTATTGTCGGGCAGTGCCGGGATAACGCTGTTTTGCAAATCACCGATGGCCTCCGAAAGAGGAATTTTACTTTTCTCGGGTTCGGGAAAATTAAATACGCATTCGAGGTCGCTGCGCAGACCCACATAAAATATGCGTTGCCTGTCTTGCGGAACGGAGTAGTCGGAAGCATTAAGCACTTTCATATGCACATCGTAGCCGGCATTTTTAAGCAGGTCTGTGATATTTTCAACCGCTTTTTTATTTCGGTCGGATAACATGCCGGGTACATTTTCCGCAAGAAAAAACTTTGGTTGTTTGTCCTTAATCAGTCGAACATAATCAAAAAAAAGCTGTCCCCTCGGGTCGTCTATTCCGCGCAAACTTCCGGCCTCGCTCCACGATTGACATGGAGGTCCGCCGATTATTCCGTCACATTCGGGAAAGCAATCCGAATCAATGCTTCGTATGTCGCCCTTAATCAACGGCGCGGTGTGATTTTTTTCATATGTTTCCCAGATAGACTTGTCGTACTCGTTGGCGGCAACAATATCAAACCCTGCACGAGCAAACCCCAAATCCAAACCGCCTGCACCCGAAAAAAGCGACACTAATTTCATGCTCCCACCCCGAAAAATTTATTACATGCCGGTTTTTATTTTAAACTCGCCTTTTGCAAAATTCAGCTTGCATGTGCCGCCGTTTTTAAGTTCGCCGAAAAGCACTTCGGACACAAGCAATTTTTTTATGTCGTTTTCAACGACGCGAATAATTTCACGCGCACCGTAGGTTTCGGAAAACCCTTTTGATGCGACGTAATCGACGGCGGATTTCGATGCGGTGAATTTTATATTTTTCGCCGCTAATTTTGCCGCTAACTTGTTCAACGCTTTTTTTGCAATCAGCACGGCCATTTCTTGGTCAACGGGCTTGAATCGCACGATTGCATCAAGGCGATTGCGAAATTCCGGGCTGAACATTTTTTCCACGGCTTTGTTTGCGGCGGCGGCATCAAGATTTCCGTCAAAACCGATTGTTTGGCGCGTCATTTCGCGCGCGCCGGCGTTGGACGTCATAATAATTATAACATTGCGGAAGTCGGCTTTTTTGCCCGTGTTGTCGGTAAGCGAACCATAATCCGTGACTTGCAAAAGCACGTTCAAAATATCCGCGTGAGCTTTTTCGATTTCGTCCAAAAGAAGAACGCAGTGCGGATTTTTTCGAATTGCGTCAGTGAGAAGCCCGCCTTCTTCGTAGCCGACGTATCCCGGCGGCGAACCGATTAACCGCGCAACGGCGTGTTTTTCCTGATATTCGCTCATATCAAAGCGGGAAAGTTGTATGCCCAAAATTTCCGCAAGTTGCTTGGCAACTTCCGTTTTTCCGACGCCCGTAGGCCCGACAAACAGCAGCGACGCAACGGGGCGGTCGGGTTCGTTTAAGCCGGCGCGAGCGGAATGAATCGCGTGCGAAATCGTTTCTACTGCCTCTTCCTGCCCGAAAACACGTCCGCATAAATTTTCGCGCAAATTTTTAAGCGCGACGGATTCATTTGCGGCGACACTTTTTTCGGGAATTTTTGCCGTTCGTGCAATTACACGCTCGATGACTGCTTCGGTGACGTCGAGTGCTTTCGTTCCTTTGCGCGTCGACGTCGAGGGGGCGTACTCACTTGCGTTCGATTTCGATTCCGGCGTTATGCCCGGTTCTGAGAGCGCGTCCCGGCGCATGTCCGGCTTCGAGAGCGCGTGTCGCGCCGAATTTTTGTCCCCGGTGTTGCACAGGCGCGTTGAAACGCCGGCTTCGTCCATTATATCAATAGCTTTGTCGGGCAGGAAGCGGTCGTTCATGTGCTTTGCCGACAACGCGACGATTTTTTCCAAAACGGTGTCGGTGTATTTTACGTCGTGAAATTCCTCGTAATGCGAGCGCAAGCCCTGCAAAATTTTTACGCACTCCGCTTCGCTCGGTTCGTGTACGTCGATTTTTGCAAAACGTCGCGCAAGCGCGCGGTCTTTTTCGAAATGTTTTTTGTAATCCTCAAAGGTCGTCGAGCCGATAAATCGGATTTCGCCCCGCGAAAGATACGGCTTTATTATGCTTGTTGCGTCCATGCTGCTGCCCGAAACCGCGCCCGTGCCGACAACCGTATGAATTTCGTCGATGTACAAAATCGGTTTTTCGAGTTTCGCGACGGCCTCCAGCAGCTTGACAAGCCGCTCTTCGAAATCGCCGCGATAGCGCGTGCCGGCAACAAGCGTTCCCATATCCACGCGAAAAATGCGCACATTTTTAAGCGGCGCGGGAACATCGCCGGCGGCAATTTTTTGCGCCAAGCCCTCGACGATTGCGGTTTTGCCGACGCCGGGGTCGCCGACATGCACGGGATTATTTTTCAGGCGGCGACACAAAACATGCACCGTTCGTTCGAGAATATCTTCGCGCCCCACAAGCGGGTCAAGTTTGCCGTCTTTGGCGGCGCGAACAAGGTCAACCGTATACGTTGTGAGATTTTTATCCTGCTTTTCGTCGCCGGTACCGGTTGCGCCGGCTTCCTGCATTGATTTTTTTGAGAAAACCTGCTTATCAACGCCGTTTTTGGCAAGAATATACTTTGCATATGATTCGCGAAGCGTAAATATTGCCAACAAAAAATCCGGAACGGTTGTCATGGTTTGGCCTGCATTTCGGGCGTTCATGGCGGCGAGTTCGAGCATTTGGTTAAACGCAAAACTTTCCATGGGCGACGCAGTAATTTTTCGCGGCAACTGCTCTTCAAAAAAACGTGTAAGCTCTGTCGAAATTTTTTCCAAATTTCCGCCGCCGCGCCGAATAAGTTCTTTAACGTCGTCGAACATTAACGCGCTGTACAAAAAATGCTCCGGCATAATGTACTCGTGGCCGTGAAGCCGCGCCTCGTTTACCGCAACAACATATACCTGACTCACTAAATTGTCGAGCTTCATGTTAAACATCTGCCTCCCGAATTGTAAGTTTGAGCGGAAATCCGCGGTCGGATGCGCGTAAATCCGCTTGGGATTTTTTTGTTACCGCAATATCAAAAACATAAACGCCCGCAACGCCATGCCCCAAAGTATGAACCTCCATCATTAAAGCGGCGGCAGCGGGCGGCGTTTTGTGAAAAATTTGCGTAAGAACTTCCGTAACAAAATCCATCGTTGTTATTTCGTCGTTATGAATAATGACCTCGTACATGCTTGGGGTACGCATTTTTACGTCATTTTCAATTAAGTCCTGAGAATAAGAATCCATTGTGATTTTTCCTTCTGAAAAATTTTTTCAACCGAGAACTAATAGGTTTTGCATTTGATTTTACAATAATCCTTCCGGTACAATCAAGGGAAATATATCTGAACGCGAAACACAAACCTCCGCCGATTAAAAAAACGGCAGGCGAATGCGTTAGGCAATTTTTAATTTCGCATATACACCACCACCGGACTTCTTGCGCAACTGTAATTTTCATTTCGGGGTTTGCGGCAAAGCACCTCGCTCAATGTCGTTTTGCTTCGCAAAACAACCGGTCGCTCGGCAAGCCGCGTAACCCCGAAACGAAAATTTTGAAGTTATGCAAGAAGTCCACTAATGAAAGCAGGCGAAGTTGTGAATTATACGGATTACATTTCTATACTGCACAGCCTTTTCGAAAAATCCTTCGTCGGGGCGTATCGTGATGCCGACAAAAATAAGCGACGCAAAATTTTGCCGTATTTACATGCGGTTCACCGGCGGTGGTATTATTCTACGCTTGTTGAATACGCGCCGTTTTCTCCCGCAAATTTGACGGGATGCATCTCCGCTTATTTTGAAGAACCCGCCGATACCTATATTGTTCCCGTTTTGCGCACTCCAACCAAATTTTCCGGCATAAATTTTCGCACTGTTTCGTATTCGCTTGAAAACCATCCCGTTGTTGCCGATTTTCGTGCCTTAATAAATTTTTGCACTCCTTATATCGACCTGCACCAAAGCAGTTGCCTTACCGACCCGCAAGCCCTCGAAGCCGCCGAATTATTATCGCTTAACGACCCGCATTACGCCTCTTTTTTACTGGAGCTTGCGCTCAGGATGCGACTGCTGAAGGGTTGTCCGTCGTTGTATGTGCAACGAATGGAGCCGTCAAAAAAATGCGATGAGCTTTTCGCGCTGTCGAACGAGGATATTTTGCGCGAAATCGTTGATGCAACTATTAAAATGACGGTGTATAATATGCAAAACGAATCGCCACTGCCCGAGAATATTTTTACGGAATCGTTCATACGCTCGCTATTGGCGAATCCGCTTGAAACCGACGAGCTTTTTCAGCGTGTTTTTGATGCTGCCGGTTACGATTTTGACGCATTTGCGGAAATCGGCAACAATCCTCCGGGCGGCCTGAGCGACATTCCGCCGGAACTTTTGGGGATTGACATGGAGATGCTTTCCGGTGCATTTTTTATGGGCATTGTGCTTGACAGATATTTTTACACGCCGTTCGGGCATTTTTTGCGAATTATTCGCCCGCTTTACGCTTTGCCTTTTGCACTTGCCGAAGAGTTGCAGGCGTACGTTGTTGTCGGCGGCGACCCGGATGAAGCGTTTATCGCATTTTTTGCCCCGTGCAGTAGCTATTCTCTCACCGATTTAGGGCTGAAAATTCTGAACGTCAAAAAAACCGACAGCAATTATTTCAACGCCGCCGATATGAATTTCGAAAACATGAAAGACACAATTTTCGCAAGCGAATACGCCATCGAAAAGTTTGTTGAAATCGCCGCAATTTTTTCGCCGGTTACAAGCGGCGGCGGCTTGCCGGACAAAATTTACACGTTTCGCACGCGCCTCGGCAGCGACTCCTCGGTTTGGGCGCACGTGCAGGTTCCCGACACCTTTACCCTCGAAGAACTTTACGACACTCTTACCGGTTGGTTCGACCTGAAAAACAACGGCGAGTACAGCTTCTTCCACGATAAAGTCGAAAATCGTTTTGCCGAGTACCCCTCGTCGAAGCGCGGCGCGAAAACAAAAACAACCAAAAAGCCCGCCGAACTTTTCACACTTGCCGAACTCGATTTCGAACACATGCAAACCATGATTCTTGCGGCATACGGTCAGTCGGCGATTTTTTCCGGCGAACCGCCCGTTGTTCGCCTCACATTGGAGCGTCTTACTTCCAAAGACCCCGACCCCGACGACCTCTACCCCTGCATTTCACGCGCAAGCAAAAAAATGCAGGAAGTTTTGAATAATTCCTCAGATTAAAAGCTCGGGGCTTCGCCCCGCACCCTCTCACGCGCAAGCGCGTTGGCCGGGCGGCCCGTTGCTCCGCAACGCCGGCTTCGCCGGAGTCATGCCCACGAACTTTTTGAAAAAAGTTCGACAAAAACTTTATCAAAATCGCGCGAAGCGTGATTTTATGAAGGGGTCAAGGGGTCGTTGACCCCTTGCAGGGGCGCGGGGACAGAGTCCCCGCAGTCCAAACATTGCACATCACGCAAAAAATCATTATAATGTAGCCGGAACAGGAGGCATTTGTATGTACGCAGCCGGTCTTTCGGATGTTGGCGCGGTTCGCGAGCAGAACGAGGACGCCTTTTTTGTGCGCAACGAGCCTATAGGGCCGTTCCCTAACTTATTTGTTGTGGCGGACGGTATGGGCGGTCATAAAGCCGGGGAGGTTGCAAGCAACCTTGCCGTGGAAAAATTTTGCGCATTTATCAAAGATTTCCCCGCGTCGGAATTTTTGCGCCCCGGAGATTATTTAGACCTTCTTATCGGCGCGGCGCAGTATGCCGGTGAGGAAATTATCAAAAAAGCGGATGAGGACGAATCTATGCTCGGCATGGGAACAACCCTTACCGCCTGTGTTATTGCCGATAAAAAGGCGTTTATTGCGCATATCGGCGATTCGCGGGTGTATTTTGTGTACAACTTGGGCGTAACGCAAATTACTACCGACCACACCTTCGTTGAAGAGCTTTTGCAAACCGGTCGCGTTACCGAAGATGAAATAAAAACTCATCCGCGTCGGCATGTTCTTACGCGGGTACTCGGCGTGTCCGATAATATGCTGGTTGACGGCATTGTGCGCGATTTGGGCGATGCGAAGGCTGTCTTATTATGCTCCGACGGGCTTACAAATATGCTTGATAATGACGCCATAGTAAGAATTGTAAACGGCTTGGGTTATGTCGAACACCGCACAAAGTATCTCATAGATGAAGCAAACAAAAGAGGCGGGCTTGACAATATCTCGGCAATTGTTGTAGACGTAAACAGGTAGGAGGGGTCAGGTGTGAAACTAACTGCGGGGCAAATGGTTGCCGACCGTTATGTCATAGATGATATACTCGGCTCGGGCGGCATGTCCGTTGTTTATCGCGCTCACGACACAAAACTGGACAGATACGTTACACTTAAAATTCTTAAAGAAGATTATCTTGCCGACGAAGCCCTTTTGGCGCGCTTTCCCAAAGAAGCGCGGGCGGCGGCGGCGTTAAACCATCAAAATATCACAAGCATTTTCGACCACGGGCGCGACGGCGATGTTTTGTACATCGTTTTGGAATATGTTGACGGAGCATCCCTGAAAGAGCTTATTGTCAAAAAAGCTCCGTTCGGCGACGAAACAAACCTCGGCGTGGCAATTCAGGTCGCCGAAGGGCTTTCGGAAGCGCACGACAATAAAATTATTCACCTTGATATAAAGCCGCAAAATATTCTTGTAACATCAACAAGCATCGTAAAAGTTGCCGACTTCGGCATCGCACGCGCAGCAAAAAGCGTTACGCTTAACGCTGCCGCAGGCTCGATGGGAAGTGTGCACTACTTTTCGCCGGAGCAGGCGCGCGGCGGCTACATCGACCATAAATCCGACATATACTCCCTCGGCATAGTCATGTACGAAATGGCAACGGGCGAGCTTCCTTTTGATGGCGAAAATGAAATTTCCGTCGCCCTCCAGCACATAAACGACCCCCTTCCCGACATTTCAAAAATAAACCCCAACGTGTCGGAAAGTCTGATTCGCATTATTCGCAAGGCCACGGAAAAATCCGCGTCGAAACGTTACGAAACCGTGGTTGACATGATTGAAGATTTAAAACGCGCGCTTACCGATGCTTCCGGCGCGTTTGTTGACGTTGACGACGACGATGAACTGTCGGAAACCAAGCGCATTACCGAGGAAAATAAAACCGCTCTTCGGCGCAGAAAAGCGCGGTCGGCATTTTTGGACGGCACCGACGAGGACGACGAAAGCCCGAATTTCCTTCTGCGCGACGAAGCGCACGAAGAACCGGATATTATTCCTAAGCGCAAGGGCAAGGTGCATCACATCGCGGATTATTCATCCGAAGGAAGCAGCTACTACAGTGCTTTTCAAGAGCCGCGCAACAAAAACGCCGACCGAGTTTCTGTTTTCGGCGGAATAATTTTGGGGCTGATTTTCGGGATTCCGATAATTATCGGCGCGGTTTTTATTTACGGCAGGTGGCTGTCGCCGGCGGCGGGCATGATTGAAACGCCCAATGTTATCGGCATGACGCGGTTTTTAGCCGAAATGGAAGCAATCAACAGCGATATTCTGCTCGAATTTACGGAAGAGCATTGCGGGTTGCAATCGCCGTTTCGGGATGAAATGTACATCTGCGGGCATGAGCTTTGCGGCGACGGTTGGGACTGCCAGGGTACGATTATTTTCCAAGGCACAGACGCCGGCACAATGATTCGGCCCGGAGATGTGCTTCACGTTGTACTTAGTGCGGGCAGAGCCGGCGAGGGCGAACTTATGCCCCTCGTGGAAATGTTTACGCTTGATGACGCGCGCGCAGTGCTTGACGCGCTGGATATTCATGTGAATATCGAAACGCGGGAGCATCACGGCATCGGCTTGCCGAATAATATCGTTTACTCGCAAGACCCGCCGCCGGGTACGTTGCTTACGAACAACGCCGTTATAATTTTAACGGTTACGCCCGACCAAGACGATATATATGTTGCCGTGCCGCACTTGGTAGGCATCACGCCGGAACAAGCCATCGAAATTTTGCGTCAACATTCACTTATTGCCATTTCCGAGAGCGAACACAGCGACACCTTCCCGGCGGGAAGCATTATTCGGCAAGACCCGCGCTCCGGCGAAACGGTTGAGCGCGACCGCACATCCGTAACGTTTTTTGTAAGCACCGGGCCGGAATCGCCAACTTCCGAACCCGATGAACCCGAGGTCACTCCCGAGCCGGAAGCAACACCCGAACCTACTCCCGACCCCACGCCGTCGCCGACTCCGACGCCTGAGGCAACGCCTTCGCCGACACCCGTGCCGGAAGCCACCCCGACACCCTCGCCGACGCCTGAGGCAACACCGTCGCCGACACCCGTGCCGGAAGCAACGCCTTCTCCGACCCCACAGGAAACACCGTCCGACTCGCCGCCGGCAATGAACTCGTGCGTGTTGACGGTTCAATTGTGGTCGGGTGTGCCGGAAGATGCGGAAACCGTGCATTTGCAAATTTTCCGCCAGACAGGCAACGCTGAGGCTGAAATGATTCACAATAATCACGAGCGTGTTGACCAATTCCCGCGTTCGTTCACAATAACATACTCAGGTCCGAGCGTTTTCCATATCGTTTCGGTCGAAAACGGCACGCCGCGCACGGTTGCGATG
The DNA here is from genome assembly GCA_009781765.1 of Defluviitaleaceae bacterium. Lineage (GTDB taxonomy): Bacteria > Bacillota > Clostridia > Lachnospirales > WQUN01 > WQVC01. Next base: position 19,000 of record WQVC01000008.1, read on the forward strand.
GAACCGCGTCCGCGTCCTTAATGGAGTTGCGCGAAGGAACGATTATAAAAGGCATCGGCGGCGCATATACCGTAATGACAGGTACGCCGCCGTTGTTTTTCGTGTGCAACGCGCGGGGCGTTTTTCGCAATAAAAAAATTACGCCCCTTGTCGGCGACAGGGTAAAAATTTTGCCGGCGGAGAAGCAAACGGGAACAATTTATGAAATCCTCCCGCGCAAAAACGAGTTGCGCCGCCCGCCCGCCGCAAACATAGAGCAGGTAATTGTAACGGTGTCGGTATCGCAGCCGGCATTTAACGCGGGTTTTACCGACAGGTTGCTTATTATGATTGAGCGCGAGGAAATCCCGATTATAATTTGCGTCAATAAAATCGACCTCGAAACAGACCGGGAAACTTTTGATATTTACCGGCAGGCGGGCTATGAAATTGTTTACACCGACGCGAAAGGCGACACGGGGCTTGATTCCCTGCGCGAAAAAATGGCGGGCAAAATTAACCTTTTTGCGGGAGCGTCGGGGGTTGGAAAATCCAGCTTAATTAACGCGCTTTTGCCGAATTCGACCCTTGAAACCGGCGAAGTAAGCGCGAAAATCGGGCGCGGCAAGCACACAACGCGGCATACCGAAATGTTTCCGCTTGATGATGCCGGGGGATTTTGTTTCGATACGCCGGGGTTCACCTCGCTTGAGTTCGACATGCAAAAAAACGAGCTTGCTCCGCTGTTCAGAGAGTTCCGCCCGTTTTTGGGGTTATGCAAATTTAAAAATTGCCTGCACGTGAAAGAAATCGGTTGCGCGGTGAAGGAGCAGGTCGGAAGCAAAATTCATCCCGCGCGATACGAAAGTTATGTAAAATTGCTGTAAATGCGAATCAAGAGTCTGAACTTTTGATTCGGGTTATAACAAGACGGGGGTTTTATTATGCCGATGTACCAAAATTATCACTTCACGATGAACGCGCCGCTTGAAGACGCGGTTGACGCGATTAACAGAATAATGAACACCATGCAATGGGGAATTGAGCATGAGTTCGACCGATTTGACATGAGCGTGGATTACAAGCGCAACAAGCGGCGCGGTTTGTTCGGGCGGCAAAGCGCGGACGATAAGCACATTGCAATGGATGCAACCGTGCGGTTTAAAGAGGTCGGCGACAAGGTAAACGTTTTTCTGTTAAGCTCGGAAGCCGTAGGGGATGCGATTGCGGCGTCAACCGGCGCGGGAAGCCCGGAAAAGCGAAAAATTTTAACGGAAACGCATCACGCTCTTTTGGACGGCTTGCGAGCGCGGGGAATGTTGTAACCGCGATAAACGAATGAATATCAAAACAGCGGGGCTTCGCCCCGCACCCCGCGAACTTTTTGAAAAAAGTTCGACAAAAACACAAAAAAACCGCGCTTTGCGCGGTTTTTTGATGAAGTTTTGATGAAACTTTTTCAAAAGTTTCCGGGGTTCGGGGCGGAGCCCCGAGGTTTTGGTGTTTATTCGTTGGTGTGTTCACTGTACACCCAATCAAACAAACTTTCGTGCCGGGCAATATTAAAATACGCCATGATTTCTGCCGGGAGTGCTGTTTCGGCTTGACCTCTTGCGGCGATAAGCTCCGGCTCTTCGCCGATAATTTGCCGGAAAGTTAAACGCACAGCTTCTTCATTTTCGTTTTGCACTTCAACATGAAGAAGTAAATACGGGCCGCGCGGGTGCGTTACGCCGTCCGGCTCGGCGGCGTCGAGCCTTGCTCGCGTTACTGTTCCGGTAAGCAAATTTGAGGCGAGGTCTGCGGCAATTTCGACAATTTTGCGGTTAAGGGCGTCGTCGGGAATTGCCATGAGCCGGTGCATTTCCGCAACGGTTTCGTCGGTGGCAACAAACCCGCTTGATGAATGTCGCCCTCTGATTCCGGCGGCGTATCGTGCTGCCGCCTCCGGGTCGTGCGAGGCGAACATAAGCTCTCCGGTTGCTGCTACGGCGAAATCAAATGTCGGCATTACATCGAAGTCGGCTTCGTTGCCGGGGTACACTCTGCCTATCCAGTGGCTTGCTTGCGCGTTGATAATTTCTTCGCTGCCCGGCCAAAAAATCATAAATACCGTTACGTCGGTTAAGTCTGCACCGAAGAGCCTTTCAAGCGCGTCAACGCCTGTTTCTGCGGCTTCAACGACGGATATGCAATCTACCGTAGGCGAGCCTTCCGGCAAATGCACCCAATCCAAGAACCCGATGTTTAACTGCCGTGCCTCTCCGGCACTTCTTGATGCTACCATCGCGCTTGCTTCCGATAATGTGCTTATCGTGGGAATTGTTGCCGATTCCGGAGTCAGCGGCATACTTGTTGTTCCGGCAGTTGATGCCGCAAATGCAACGTGGTTGACGCCCGCAAATACCGCCCCGAACAACCCTACCGATAAAATTGAAATTGCCATAAGTTCCTTAAAGCCGAGTTTCGTTTTCTTGCGCATGATTCATTCTCCTTTTGATTTTTTTGTGAGCCTCACGAAAAATATGATACAACGAAGTTATCCGGAAATTATCCTTGAATTGTTACCGATTCGTGAAAACGCGAATCAAGAGTTCAAAATAACACCTCGCCGTAAATGCTTTGTGGCGAGCGACCGGTCTTTTTTTCGGATGCTTTTTCCGAAAAAAGACATCGAGCGAGCCGCTTACAATGCATAGGCGAGGGGTTATTTCTCACCCTTGATTCGCGTGAAAATTATTTTTACGCTTGTGCCGACGTTTTCGGTTGATTCTATGTGCATTTCCGCATTATGAACATCTGCGATTTGCTTGCAAAGCGTAAGCCCCAAGCCCGCTCCGCCGGATTTTCTAAAGCTGCGGAAAAATGCTTCCGTTACTTTGTGCAAACTTTCGGCGGGAATGCCTTCGCCGGTGTCTGTTACGATTAAAATCGCGTGGCCGTCAGCACGAACGGCTTTTAATGTTACCTCGCCGTCATTTGCGGAACAGGCCTTGAGCGCGTTTGTGCATAAATTTACAATCAGGCTTTTTATTAAATCTTCCTGCCCGAACAAAAAATCAACGTCGCTTGCGCAATGAAATCGAACGCCGCGCTCCCGAAAAGATTTGTTTAACGTTTGCCGAACGTCTTCAAACAGGCGCGCCACATTGACGGGATTTTTAACGGGCGCGTAGTTTCGCAGGGTTGCGAGCTGTAACAACGAATTTGCGATGCCTTTCATGTGATTCGCTTCGTCCATGATGGACTGCGTAACGATTATATTTTCGCCTTCGTCCAAAAGTGCTTTTTGCATATATTCGGCGTTGCCGTATACAGATGTAAGGGGCGTTCTTATTTCGTGCGCGAAATTATCTATGAAGCGTTGCTTGCCGAGGGCTTCTTCTTCAAGCTGGCGGATTTGACTTTCGATTTTTTCGGCCATTCGATTAAAATCCGTTGCGATTTCAGATAATTCGCCTTTAACAAAAATTCTTTCGTGGTAATGTTCGTTTGCGATTTTTCGTGACGCCGCCGCAACAATATCAAGCGGCTTGAAAATATTTTTCAAAATAAGATACAACCCCGGCGCGGCGATTGCCGAAAAAATTACCGCGAAAATTAAAAAAAGCCGCTGCGTGCTTTGCATCGAATTTATGCTTTCCGTAATGTTAAGCCGATACTCAAACCTGTAAAAATGCAACGGCTCCGGCAAATACCCGGTGATTAAAATAAAATGTTCGTCGCTTTGTTGCATAAATGAAATTTCGGCATATGATGCGGGCGCGGGAAAATTATTTTCATGTTGCAACAAAATATGAATGTCGTGTTCGATATAATGCCGCGTGTAGCTGTGCGCAAGCGCGTCAACGGCTTGCGGAAGATTTATTCCGACGATGCTTCTGCCGTACAAAACGGAAATGTCGCGGGTTAAATTCGCATAAATTCGCCGATAATCGCGTTGGCTTTGCTCGCGCAAAATATTTATTTGATTTCGATTCATGTTCAGCGAAACAAGGCTGATAATCAGGAATAAAATGAACAGCAAAAATAAATATGTTGCAATAAATGTACGCGCTCTCATTTTTTTACCTCCAACCGATACCCCAATTTGAAAACAGTTTTTATTCTGTTTTCCCATCCGAGCTTGCTGCGAAGTTTTTGAATATGCTTGTCAACCGTTCGGGTTTCGCCGGCGTAATCGTATCCCCATGCGAGTTCAAGCAATTTATCGCGCGACAGTGCAATATTTTGATTTCGAATTAACACCTCAAGAAGTTCAAACTCCTGCGGCGAGATGTCGATAAATTTTCCGCTTACTTTTACGGTTTTATCCGTCATGTTCACAACGGCGTCGTCGAGGCTGAACGTAGCGGCATTTTTATTTGTGCGACGAAGCACAACGTCGATACGCGCCAAAAGCTCCAGCATTTCAAACGGCTTTACGATGTAATCATCTGCGCCGGATTGCAATCCGTTAAGCCGATGTTCAAGCGCGTCTTTTGCGGAAATAAAAATAATCGGGGCAAACGGAATTTTTGCAATAACTTCGAATCCGTTCATGCCCGGCAGCATAACATCCAATAAAATTAAATCGAACTCCTGCTCCGTTGCGATTTTTACGGCTTCTTTGCCGTCGAAAACTTGCAGGTACGAATGCCCCACCAATTTTAAATTTCTGCAAATCATATGGTTTATTGCCGAATCGTCCTCAACTACAAGAATATGCGCCATGTGGAACCTCCTCGGGATTTTTCAGTTTTTTCGGGGCTTCGCCCCGAACCCTCTCGCGTGCTTCGCACGCTGGCCGGGCGGCCCGTCGTTTGGCGACGCCGGCTTCGCCGGAGTCATGCCCCACCCGCTTTTTAAAAAAAGCGGGGCAAAAATTATTAAAATCGCGCTTTCGCGCGATTTTGGATTTTTCGCGGAATCTGCTTATATCATACAGTTGTCCCCGAATTGTTACGAGAGTTTTCTGCGATGCAGGCACAGCTCAAGCTGTTTCTCATCCCTTGCTATCACTTCAAACGAAAGGTATAATTCAGGCGGCGAGGTGTGATATGACTTTTCTTAAAAAAATGTACACGATAATTTTCGACGACTTCCGATGGAAATTGATTGCGCTTGTTGCGGCGGGTGCTATTTGGTTTGCGGGAATGAATATGAGCGACCCGCCGGAAAATTATACCCTGCGTATGCGGTTACAGCTTGCAAACATGGAAATAATGACACGTGAAGGCATTGTTATAGTCAACGAGGACGATTTACGGGAAATTGACGTAAGCATTTTAGTGCGCGGGCTTCGCAGCGATATTTCGTATTTGCAAAGCGTTGACCCGGAACGCCTTGCGGAATTTATCGACGTAAGCGTGGATTTTCGGGCGATTGACGGAACGGCGGTTGTTGCCGCCGGAGGCATTTCAACGCAAACGCTTCGGGTTTCAACAAGTTTGAAACCCGGCTTCGAGCAAATTTCCGTTAATCCGCAGCTTGTTGACGTTGAGCTTGATATGGTGCTTGAACGGAGCTTCTCCATCCAAACCGTGCAGGCGGGCGAGATTTTACACGGGTTTGAGCTGCATCAAATTCGCCTTCGAAACGAAACCGTGCGCATTCGCGGCGCGCGAACCGACGTGCAGGCGGTATCGCGAGTTGAGGCATCGGTTGATGTAACCGGCGTTCACGGCGAAGCGGAGCAAATTGTGCCGATTACAGTATTCGATTCATACGGTCGCGACATGACAAGCCGCGTTCGACTGAATGTTGTTGAAACAGTGGCGGCTATACACATTTGGCAGGTTCGCCGCGCAGATATTTCTTTGCGCGGAGCGGGTGCGGTTGCGCCGGGCTTTGCTGTTGCCGGAATTTCCGGCGATGTGCAGGGCGTATACGTAGTCGGTTCTGCCGACGCCCTGAGTGATTTCAGCACCGTTGACATCGACGTTGACCTCACCGGCGCGAACGCCAACATCACGCAATCGCTTCAAATATCGGACTGGCTGCCGAGCGACGTACAACTTCGCCGATACGAACAAAACGCAATAGCCGTAACCGCCCGCATTGAGCCGATTGAGGAGCGCGTTTTCACCGTGCCGCACGGAAATATTCGCACACGCGGAGTTGTTGGGCTGTACCAACTTGTTGACGAAGCACCCGTTCGAATTGTCGTAAGCGGGCCGCGCTCGCTTATTGCGGCTCTTAACGTGTCGCAAATTTTACCGGAATTCGACTTGCGCGGTTTGCCTATCGGGGTGCGCTCCGTTCAATTGCGGGTGGACTTGCCTCCGGGGCTGTCTCTCGTTGGCGCACCGCCGACTCTTCTTGTGCAAATTCACGAGCCGGTTGTAAGCATTCCCGACCCGGACGACGAAGACGAACCCGACGAACCCGAACCTTACTTACCGACGCCGTTGCCGACTCCGTTACCCCCCGACGACATCAATGACGTCAACGACTTTAACGACATCAACGACATCAATGGCGACGACTACGAGCCGACCCCGGAAGAGGACGCCGAAAACGACGACGAATACGAAGAGGGCGAACCTCCGGTATATATCAATTAAATACGCGAATCAGGGGTAGAAAATAACACCTCGCCTATATTCTGAACGCTTGATTCGCTTTAAATTTTGAAGGGATGCGAAAAAATGGGAAAATCAAATGTTTTGAAAGTTTTATTGGGACTGTATCTTGTTGCGGCGGCGGCTCTGGTTATTGCGAATGCGTATTTCGAGTTCTTTGGGTTTTGGCAGCTTTTAGCACTGCTTGCGCTTGTTCCGGCGGTTGTGTCGGGCATTTTGTATCGTAATTTCGGCGGAGTTTTTCTGCCTCTCGCGCTGTTGTTAATCGTGTTTTCCGAGCCGCTCGGCATACCGATTTCGCCGTTTCCGATTATTGCAGCGGGCGTTTTATTGACGATTGCGTTTTCAATAATGTTTCCCGGGCGTTGGCGCAAGGCTAAAATCGGCGACATCGGCGGCGTAAGCGGCGACGAATTGACATGCTCGGTAGCTTTCGGCGCGACAGCAAAGCATTTTCAGGGCGAAAATGTTTCGCAAATGTCAATCGACTGCAATTTCGGCTCGGTTGAAGCGCGTTTTGATGAAGTCACTCTTGACCCCAACGGCGCGATTTTGAATGTTTCGGTAAATTTCGGCGGGCTTGACCTGTATATTCCTCGCGATTGGAACGTTGTAAACGAACTCTCGGTTGCCGTGGGCGGAGCGGACGAAAGCGGCAAATGCACCGCAACAAGCGAGTCACCCACGCTCAAAATTATCGGAAACGTAGCTTTCGGCGGCGTGGATATTCATTATGCTAAATAACGCGCGCGAAAAATTATTAACCCTCGAAAAGCCCGGTCGATATACCGGCGGCGAGGTTAATGCAGTTACAAAAAAAATTTCGCCGGATATAACGCGCTTTGCGTTTTGCTTTCCGGATGTGTACGAAATCGGCATGAGCCATTTAGGTTTGCAGATTTTGTACTTTTTTTTGAATCGCCGCGAGGACGTTTTTTGCGAGCGCGCATTTATGCCGTGGCCGGACATGGCCGAGCTTTTGCGCACAGAAAACGCTCCGCTTTTCGCGTTGGAATCCGGCGACGCGCTCGGCGAATTTGATTTTTTGGGGTTCACCCTGCAATATGAAATGAGTTATACGAATGTACTCGCCATGCTCGATTTGGCGGGCATCCCGCTGAAATCCGCCGAACGCGGCGACAACTTTCCAATCATTTGCGCCGGCGGCCCTTGCGCCGTAAACCCCGAGCCGATGGCGGAGTTTATTGATTTTTTCTATATTGGCGACGGCGAAGCCGGTTTGGATAAAATCATGGATGTGCGCCAAGCGCACAATGAACACCGGGAGCATGTGTCGGCGGCGGCGCGTACCCTCGAAGCCGGAAAGAGCTTCGGAAGCCGGGGGCATATGTCGGCGGCAGCACGTACCCTCGAAGCCGGAAAGAGCTTCGAGAGCCGGGAGCATATGTCGGCGGCGGCGCGTACCCTCGAAGCCGGAAAGAGCTTCGGAAGCCGGAAGCATATATCGGCAGCGGCACATTCCCTCGAAGCCGGAAAGAGCTTCGAGAGCCGGGAGCATGTGTCGGCAGCGGCACATTCCCTCGAAGCCGGAAAGAGCTTCGGAAGCTCCGGAGGCAAGCTCGCATTCCTGCGTGAAATTTCGACAATACCCGGCGTGTACGTGCCGGCACTTTACGACGTCGCATATAACAACGACGGCACAATTGCAAAGTTTGCACCGAAACCGGAAACCGTGCGAAGCACGGTTTCCGATGAAGGGGTCAAGGGGACATTGTCCCCTTGCGGGGGTGCGGGGGCGGAGTCCCCGCAAGCGTCGTCGTCCGTCGAGACGAAGCTACCGCAAACCTTCATCACACGTGCGCATATTCCCAAATTGGAATTTTTTCCGGATAAGCTGATTGTGCCGCTTGTTGAGGCAACTCACGCGCGGGCGGTTGTTGAAATTGCGAGAGGATGCGGGCGGGGTTGTCGGTTTTGTCAGGCGGGGTTTATTTGTCGTCCGGTGCGCGAGCGCGGCGTTGACGAGCTTCTGGCGCAAGCGGAAAAAATTCTTAATGCAACGGGATATGAAGAAATTTCGTTGCTTTCGCTGTCTGCGTGCGATTACAGGAATTTTGAGGAGCTTGTTGACGGATTGTTGGAAATTTGCGCACGAAAGCGCGTGAATATTTCGTTGCCGTCTACGCGGCTTGACGCGCTGCATGTTATTTCGAAAATAAAAACGTTGCGCACAAATTCGCTTACTGTCGCGCCGGAAGCGGGTTCGCAGCGGCTTCGCGACGCAATAAAAAAAGGGCTGACCGAGGATGAAATTTTGGACGGCTGTTTTCGCGCGTACAAGGCGGGGTTTGACAAAATCAAGCTGTATTTTATGGGCGGTTTGCCCGGCGAAAGCGACGCGGACGCCTTTGCGGCGGTTGAGCTTTGCGAAAAAATCGTGGAAAAATATTACGAGCTTCCGTATGAAGAGCGCAAGCGTCCGGTTTCCGTAAGCGTAAGTACGTCGTGCTTTGTGCCTAAGCCGTTTACGCCGTTCCAGTGGGCGGCGCAGGAATCGCCGGAGGAATTTTCGCGCCGTCAACGCGAGGCGAAAGCGGCTGTGCGCAAGCGGCAAATTTCGTATCGCTATCACGATGCGAAAACCGCACACATCGAAGGCATTTTGGCTCGCGGCGACCGTCGGCTTGCATCGGCAATTGAAGCGGCGTATCGCGCCGGCGCGATGTTCGACGGCTGGACAGAGCATTTTCGCTACGAAACATGGCTTGCGGCGTTCGAACAAACCGGCATCGACCCGGCATTTTACACCCGCGAACGCGGCGCGGACGAAATTTTGCCGTGGAGCTTCATCGACATGGGGCTGAAAAATGATTTTCTGCGGCGCGAGTGGGAGCGGGCGAAGGACGTGCTTGCAACGGCGGAGTTTCCGGCGAACTCACCCGAGAAATCCGCTCAGGCCTCGTCGGAAGGAGTTCCAAACACATGAGCGACATTTTTTTTGCCCGCACAATTGAGCTTTTTGCAGAATTCGCGAGCGTTGACGCGATTTTGCTCGGCGGGTCGTTGGCGGGCGATTTTTCGGATGACGATTCGGATTTCGACATATATGTAACGCGAATCAAGGGCAGGAAATAACGCCTCGCCTATGCCTTGTAAACGGCTCGCTCGTTGTCTTTTTTTCGGGAAAAGCATCCGAAAAAAAGACCGGTCGCTCGCCACAAGGCATTTCGGCGGGGCGTTATTCTGAACTCTTGATTCGCGTATGTATATTTGAACGGCGAATTAACGGCGGCGGAACGCGACGCCGTTTTTCGCGAAACCTGTCTGCGTGCTGATTTGGAGCGGAATCATTGGGGCGGTTGGTGGGACGATTGCATTCTGAAAAGCGGTCGTCCGATGGAAATAAATTATCAGACGCTTGCTTCCGCGCGGGAAAATTTGCAGAATCATTTGCGCCGATTTATTCCGTTGGGCGGTTTTACGACGTGCGTTTGCAATATTGTTTTCGGCGCGAAAATTTTGCACGACCCGCACGAACTTTTTTCCGACATGAGGCGCGAATTTGCCGGCGAGTACCCGGAGGAATTAAGGCGAAACATCATTCGCACAAACCGCGAACTTTTAAACGGCATAACGCCGTCGTACTTAAAGCAGCTCGAAACAGCGGTTAAGCGCGATGATATTTTTAAGCTGAACCACGTTCGCGTTAGTTTTGCGGCGTCTTATTTCGATATAATTTTCGCGCTTAATCGCCGCTTTCATCCCGGCGAAAAAAAGTTGATTGAAATTTGCTTGCAAACCTGCAAAATTTTGCCCCGCGATTTTGAAAGAAATTTGCGCATGTTTTTCGTGATGCAGGGTGAAGACCTTTTGCGCGTCGCGCGGGAGATTATTGCAGCGTTGGAGGAAATCGAAGAACGTTGGTGAAAACCGCAAGCGCGAAAGACCGTTTTCAACTTGACTCACTATAGCATCAAAAAACCGCGCGAAAGCGCGGTTTTTATCATTTTTGTCGAACTTTTTTTAAAAAGTTCGTGGGGGCTTGGGGGCGAAGCCCCCAAAATCCGCGCAGAACTCTACCTCGCGTGATACTCCTGCAAGCTCTTAACCGCCGACGGCTGTTTGCTGCGTTGGCGAACGGCTTTTAATACCGAGGATACCATTTCCGGGGTGGTGAACATGGGAATCGACTTGCGAATTGCGGCGCGACGAATATTCGGACCCATGCTTTCCTTGTTGTAAATCGAGCCGCCGGGCGTATTTACAACCATGTTAATTGTGCCGTCCATGATTAAATCGGCGATGGGCTGGTTTGCTTCCATGTCGAGGAGTTCGCAAATCGGGCGGGACGGAATGCCGACGGCTTCGAGTTTCTTGTGCGTGTTTTCGGTGGCAATTAAGCCGAATCCGAGCCGCTGCAACTCGCGGGCGATTATCGGCAGGTCTCCGTAATATGTCTCGGAGAACGAAATCAGCACCGTTCCGACCTTGGGAATCGGGCACTTCGCGCCTTCCTGCGCCAAGGCAAATGCCGCCTCAAAACTGTTTGCCATGCCCAAAACTTCGCCGGTGGAACGCATTTCCGGCCCCAAAACAGGGTCAACTTCGTGGAACATGTTGAAGGGAAAAACGGATTCCTTCACGCCGAAATAATCGACTTTTGCGGGCTTGAGGGTTGTGAGGTCGATGTCGTTTTCTTTGAGCATTACTTTCATCGCGAGCTTTGCCATTTGAATGTTGCACACTTTTGAAACAAGCGGCACGGTGCGCGATGCTCGCGGGTTCGCCTCGATTACATAAACTTTGCCGGTTTTCGCCTCAATTGCGTACTGAATATTCATCAGACCGATAACGCCCAGTTCGTGGGCGATTTTTTGCGAGTAGTTGTGAATTGTGGCTTCGGCGTCGGCGGGAATGGAATGGTGAGGAATTGTGCAGCCGCTGTCGCCGGAGTGAATGCCGGTATATTCGATATGCTCGATAATTGCCGGCACGAATACGTTATGCCCGTCGGAAACGGCGTCGGCTTCGCATTCGAGTGCGCGTTCGAGAAAGCGGTCAATTAAAATCGGTTCCGGTTCGTCAACGCCGGCATTTTTAATTGCCTGTTCCATATAGGCCTTGAGCGCGTCGAGGTTGTACACAATTGCCATTCCCGCGCCGCCCAAAACATACGACGGCCGCACAATAAGCGGAAATCCGATATCTTTTGCTACGGCAACGGCTTCTTCAACCGTTTTTGCCATGCCGGATTCGGGCATGGGGATATCTAATTTTTCCATCATTTCGCGAAAGAGGTCGCGGTCTTCGGCGGTTGCGATAACTTCCGGCGGCGTACCGAGAATCGGAACGCCCAGTTCCTGCAATTGTTGCGCGATGTTAAGCGGCGTTTGCCCGCCGAACTGCACAACAACGCCCATCGGATTTTCATACTTCACGATGGCGAGAACATCTTCGACGGTAAGCGGCTCGAAATAAAGCCTGTCGGCGGTGTCATAATCGGTGGAAACGGTTGAGGGGTTGCAGTTGACCATAACCGTTTCGAAGCCCAAATCGCGCAGGGCGAATGTCGCATGAACGCAGCAATAATCGAACTCGATGCCTTGCCCGATGCGGTTCGGGCCGCCCCCGAGAATCATCGCTTTTTTCGGATTCGCATTTGCGGGGCGGGGGAGAGGATTTTGCGCAAGATATGTTGAAAAATAATAATATTCGTTGTCCGCGCCGGAAACCTGAATCGCCTCGAACCCCTTCGCAATGAGAGTTTCGCGCTGTTTTGCAATGTCCGTTTCCGGCAAATACAAAAGCCACGCGATATATTTATCGGAAAATCCGTCGCGTTTCGCTTTTAACATCAGCTCGTCCGGCAGAACCTTGCCGGCGGGGGGATTTTTTGCGGGTTTGAAGGCAGTATCCGGCTTCGAGGGAACGCTTGCGCCGCGTGATTTGCCTCCGGTGCTGCTGCCGCACGGTAAGGGTTTTGTACGGTATTGCAAAATTTCTTCTTCGATGTCAACGAGTTCTTTAATCGCGCCGAGGAAAAACGGCTTGATTTTCGTGCGGGCAAAAAGCTCGTCTACCGTTACGCCCTTGCGAAGCAGCTCGTATATAATGAACATTCGTTCGCTGTTCGGGCGTTCGAGTTTTTCGAAAAGCTCGTCCTTCGTGAGAAAATTAAAATCTTTGGCGAAGCCGAACCCGCTTCGTCCGGTTTCGAGAGAACGCACGGCTTTTTGAATGGCTTCCTTGAAACTTTTGCCGATGCTCATAACTTCGCCGACGGCTTTCATTTGCGTACCGAGAGCATCTTGCGCGCCGGGGAATTTTTCAAACGCCCAACGCGGGAATTTCACGACAGTGTAATCGCCGGAAAATTGGTATTTGTCGAGCGTACCGTACTTGTAATGCGGCAGGTCGGCGAGGGTTAAGCCGGCGGCAAGCAGCGCGGAAACTCGCGCAATCGGGAAGCCGGTCGCCTTAGACGCAAGCGCGGACGACCGCGACGTGCGCGGATTTATTTCGATGATAACGATGCGACCGTCTTTGGGATTGTAGGCAAACTGGCAGTTACAGCCGCCGATTACGCCGACTTTTCGCACAACTTTAAACGCCGCGTCTTCGAGCCGCGCCTTGACTTCGTCGGCAACATTAAGCATCGGCGCAACGCAAATCGAATCGCCGGTATGAACGCCCATCGGGTCAACATTTTCGATGAAGCAGATGGCGATGCATTTATCGGTGCTGTCGCGCACGACTTCGACTTCGAGTTCTTCCCACCCGAGCACACTTTCTTCAATCAGCACTTGGTTGATAATTGATGCATTTATTCCGCGCGATGCGATTTCGCGAAGCTCCGCCTCGCTGTAGCAGATTCCGCCGCCCGCGCCGCCCATTGTATACGCCGGCCGCACAACGCAGGGATAACCGAGTTCTTTTGCGATATTTACGGCTTCATCCACCGAATATGCCGGCGACGATTTTGCCATTTCGATGTTCAGCTCTTCCATCATTGCTTTAAACGCGATTCTGTCTTCGCCGCGCTCGATTGCGCCCAAGTTTACGCCGATAACTTCTACGTTGTATTGCGCAAAAACGCCGGCTTTTTCAAGCTCCATCGCGAGATTTAACGCCGTTTGACCTCCGCAATTCGGCAGCAACGCACACGGGCGTTCTTTGTCGATAATCTCCGTCAGCCGCGCCCGATTAAGCGGCTCGATATACGTAACGTGGGCTGTTTCGGGGTCGGTCATAATTGTGGCGGGGTTCGAGTTTACAAGAACCACCGTGTATCCCAGACCTTTTAACGCCTGACACGCCTGCGTTCCCGAGTAGTCGAACTCGCACGCTTGCCCGATTACAATAGGACCCGAGCCGATAATCAGAATTTTTTTGATGTCTTTTCTTTGTGGCATAGTTTTTCCTCCGGTTTATTTGAATTTTAATTTTTTCGAACAGAATGGTCAAATTCCTTTGGCTTTGCAACTGTATTCATCAACAGACATATCAATATCTCTCAAAATTTTGCGAATCAATGCTCGGTCAAGGTCGGTTGTGTGCATGGGAATAACGGTTGTTCTGCCGTCGGAATGGCGATAAAAACGATGGCTTCCTTTTTGCCGCACAATCGCGAATGCTTCGTTTTCCAACAGCTTGCACATGTTCGCGCTTGTGATTATTTTCAGCCTGCTCATACGGCGACTTCTATTTGGCGGACTTCCACAAATTTTTCGTCAATCGGGAAACCGGCTTCAATGCACAATTCGATAACCTCACGTATTTTTTCCAATACTTCGGGGATTGTATCCGCCTGTGTATAGCAGCTTTTTAACGCAGGAACTGTCGCGATATAAGAATTATCCTCGCCCTGCTCAATCAAAACAGCAAAATTGCGCGGCATGGTTTTTCCTCCGGTTTATTTGAATTTTAATAATCCCAAAAAAGTCCGCGCGGCTCGTTAATGCGAAAGCCGACATATATATGCGGGTAATTCTTGCCGTTGAACAAAAAAATTACTTCATCGACGTCGGGGAAAGTGTAAAAAGTATTTATCATGGATTGCGCCCAAACCGTACTGCCGAACCCGATGCGCATACTCCAATTCATATCAAGCGGCAAATCGACGTACAGGGTGCGGCCGTCGTACCATAAATCGCGCACGGTTACGCCGATTCGGTCATATGCAAGACGAATCGCCTCGCTCCATAAATCTTCGCCGCGAATCGTTTCTTCGATGTAGTCGATGTCGCTCGTAAAGCCCAACATGTCGCGGTAGCGCACGCAGAATTGTACCGTAACTTCGCGGCGTTCGGTAAGGCGGCGCGGTTGCGGCAGTTCGCCCGCCGGCGTGAAACTGTCCGACATTAAAGCTACGTGATAACCGAGATACGTCCACCATGTTTCGCCGGTTTCGTGCCTGACGTCGTACCGAAACAAAAGCATAAGCGGGAACATTTCGCTCCGTTTAAGCATGAGATAGTTTTGCAGTACAGTAATTTCGTTGCGCCAATCTTCCGTTTCGCAAACGATAATTTCGCGGCCGATTGTGTTTATGAGCAGCTCCTGCATTTCATCGCCGTGCAAAAATTCAAAAAAATTTTCGCGAACAAGTTCCTCTGTTAATCCGTGCTGAAATCGCGACGCGGGATTTTCGGAATTTTCGAATTGAAGCAATGCCTCGCGCATCTCGTCGTTTTCGCGAATGAGGGTTTCCAATGTGTGGTGAAGCGCGTTATTTTCGCGGGTGAGGGTGTCCAGCGTGCGATGAATTTCGTTGTGGTGCAGTAAAATGTCTTCGCTTGCCGCCAACAGCTGCTCTTCATTCCATCGCCATTCCTCGTATGCAATGAGGCGCAATTCCTCGGCTTGCCGATTTCGTTCCACCCATGCCCCGCACCCGGAAAGAAAAATTATCGCGAGTAGCAGAAAAATGAAAAATTTTTTCATCCCCAATGTCCACATCTCCAATCAAAATTTACGAGCCTTTAGGAAAGGTTTCTGCAAAGTTATCAATGAAATGTTATCGTTTTTCAAGAAGTCCGAGCGTTTGTTTGAGATTCGGGTAAAATCAAGGCGTTGCGGGTAGTTTTGGAATCGCCGTGACGACGATTTGCCGACTGACGGTTGTTGATAATTTACATCATGCGGCTACACTTGAATACTGCACAACTGCTATTTCTGAAATAGAATTTCTCAGCGAGTCAACTATTTGCTCAAGGCGTTCGCCAACTATTAAATCAAATGTAGTCTCGCCACATTGCGTACATTTATGGCATGGGATACCTCTGACAATTATAATGCATGAGCCCAAATCGGTAACATCAATGGTTAAGCTACTTTCTTTATCGCCTTTACAGAAGAAGCATTTCATATCTAATCAATCGCCTTTCTTGTTTTATAATCTGCCTCCCAAAGGGTAGGCGTTGGGAAATATGCTGTGATTAGCACAAGTTTTGCATCATCCACCCCGACAGCAACATGAAGCGGCTTGTTGTCGCGAGTGTAGCCAAGAATTAAAACGCTTGGGCCGGGAACATCCTGCAAATCTTGTTCTATTATCTCACCGCTTTGCACTGCCATTCTCACATCAACAAATTTTATGTTACGCTCTTTCATTCGGATACGAAAATGTTGCGAATATTCAACGGCATGATTTGTGTACAGAGCCTGAACGCTTTCAATGTCATACATCTTCTCTATCCCCTAGCGTTCTTCGAATGTAACAGATGAAGCTAACTGAAATTTTATCTTTTCCAACCGAATTTCAAAACCCCGCAAAATAGCAGGCTTTTGCCAAACTGCCGAGGCAATCGTCACCGTTTTTCAAAAAATCCGAACCAATTCTTGACAATCGAATGAAATCAAGGGTTGGCGGGGCTTCTGCGGCTTCCCGCGCCGACGGTTTGCCGACTGGTGGTTGTGGAAGAATTTTTGGATTACGTCAAAACTCACTCCAAAACTATTCGCCGGAATGCAGGCGATTCATCACTTCGAGAATTTTTGGCTATTTTAATGCCACCGTGATTCTCCTCCACCCATAAACATATAAGTAAGTATAGCGTAACCCTGTAAACATATCGCAGTCCCCACACCTAAACTTGTCCTGTGTCAAAGCTACCAAACGCATGAGAGCTGTAACCAGCCCGCTCAACGGCATAATAAGATTCCAAGTAAGCCGTGCGTAAAGCCGCCCTGGATGCTAGAGAGCGACACCATTCAAGGATATTTAGGCCATATTCTGCTCTTGCTTCGTTAATGCGATTAAAGACCGCTATTTCAAATTCAGTGGGGACGAAGCTATCATACCACTCAGTTACTTGTTCCGGTGTGGGTGCGCCTTGTCTTGGCAAAATCACGGGTCTGCCAACCGGCCTAAATCCCGCCGTAACCCGTACAGGAGTAACCGCAACCCTTCGCATACTACCGCACCAATCTAAGTAATACCCAATGCTCTCCAAAGGAAGGCGTAACGGCACCATAGTTCTGCCACCAATAGATTGCGCGGGAACGTCTAACATATGTGCAACCTCATTTGTGTAAAAGACTGACTGCCCTATTGTAATTCGGACTTCATGGTATTCGCTTGTTAAAACAGCGGTACTTGTTGCGGATTCCCATTCCACCTCAAATCCCAACACCTCAAAGACACCACGAACAGGCACAAGCGTTCTGCCGTCAACCACAACAGGCTCTTGGTCTATAAAAAGCACCCTCTCTCCATTGGCAGCCACGTCGATTGCTGTATTCGCATATGCCACAACAGACGAAGCAATGATGAGCATTGTTATTATTATAAGACAAGAAAACATTTTTTTCATTTATATTCTCCTTTATTTTTTGCCGCCCATGTTGACGGCACAATAGCATAACTTAACTAAAGCCAACCAAAAGCAACTGTAACTACTTGCCATTTTCGCTTTTGGGTTAATCTTACATAAGCCCGTAAAATAGCAGGCTTTACCCAAGTTGCCAAGGCAATCCTTATCGTTTTTCAAGGTCGTTTGCAAAAGCAAGAAATACATGCGAGTCTCATGCGTCAAAGTCCTGCCGGAGTACGCAAGAGTTGTTTGCTCGGCAACGTAACACAAAAAATCCTCTGCCCTGTCGCAAGAAAAACGAAAAATTTTTTCATTCCGCAACCCTTCTTTCATCAGACTTCTTGCAAAATTGAAACTTTCATTTCGGGATTAGCCGCTTGCCGAATCGCTGCAAAAAAAAGGAGCCGCAAGCTCCTTAAAAATTATTTTCCCATCAAAAGAGCCATAACCGCCTTTTGCGCATGAAGCCGATTTTCCGCTTCGTCGAAAATGGGGTCGGCGTATTTTTCAAAAACGCCGGCGGAAATTTCTTCGTCGCGATGCGCCGGCAAACAGTGCAAAACAATTGCCTTCTCGTGGGCAATTGACATAATTTTTTCATTTATTTGAAATCCCGCAAAATCGCGGATGCGTTTTTGTGCTTCATCCTCCTGCCCCATGCTTGCCCAAACATCGGTAACAAGAACGTCCGCAGTTTCGGCGGCTTCGGCAGGGTCGTTCACGAGCGAAAATTCCGGATATTCCTTTGCAAACGCCAAAATATCGGCGTGGGGTTCGTAACCTTTCGGCGTGGCAACGCTCATTTTCATGCCGCATTTTAACGCGCCGACAATCAGCGAATTACAAACATTGTTGCCGTCGCCAATCCACGCGACTTTTACGCCCTCAAGGGCAGAATGATATTCGCGAACGGTCATCAAGTCCGCCAAAATTTGACACGGATGCGCAAAGTCCGTAAGCCCGTTAATTACCGGAATCGACGCCCGGCTCGCAAGCGTTTCGACTTCTTCCTGCGCAAACGTGCGAATCATAATGCCGTCCACATAGCGCGAAAGCACACGCGCGGTATCTTCCACCGGTTCGCCGCGCCCGATTTGCAAATCGTTATGCGACAAAAATAATGCCTGCCCGCCAAGCTGATACATGCCCGTTTCAAATGAAACCCTTGTGCGTGTGCTTGATTTTGAAAAAATCATCGCGAGGGTTTTGCCTTTCAAAACCTTATGCTTGATGCCGTTTTTGAGTTCATATTTCATTTGGTCGGCGAGGTTTAAAATTTCCAAAATATCTTCCTGCGACAGGTCGAGTAGTTTGAGCAAGTCCTTTTTCATGTCAATTCTCCTTTAATTTGAGGGTCACAAAGCGCGGCAAACAAAAAACGTCTGCCGTCGCACAATATTCGCTGACTAAATCAGCTTTGCCGTCATTCAATATAGAGGTCGCCGGCGTGATTTTTTTTCAGCGAGCAGGTCATTGCTGTTCCGCCCATGTCGATGTCGCATTTGATTTCGCCTGCCGCATCTTTGTAGATTTTCACCACTTCCGACCCCGGCGGTATAAGCGTTTTCACAACGGCCACTAACTTGTCATCCATGAAGTGTCCCCTCCAAATTTAATGTACTGTTTTTTTCAAAATCGCAAGCCCCGCATCAATTTCTTCGCGTGAAATCACGAGGGGCGGCAGAAAACGCAATACGTCCGAACCCGCAGGCAACGCCACAAGCCCCGCTTGCAGCAGTTGCGCGACGACCTCCGTATGCGCGATTTTTTGCAACTTTATACCGAGCATCAAACCGCGCCCGCGAATTTCAGAAACGTGCGGCAGGTTCATTGAAGCAATTCTATCACAAATATACGCGCCGTTCTCTTTTATTTTCGGCAAAATCGGTTCAACTATATTCAAAACCGCATTTGCGGCGGCGCAACACAGCGGATTTCCGCCGTAAGTTGTACCGTGGTCGCCCGCGCCGAGGGTATTTTTCAAATTTTCGCTGACGATAAATCCGCCGAGCGGCAAGCCTCCCGCGATTCCTTTTGCAAATGTTACCACATCGGGCTTCACGCCGCAGCCTTGAAACGCGAACCAATCGCCGGTGCGCCCGATTCCCGTTTGCACCTCGTCACAGATTAACAGCCAATCGTTTTTTGCGCAAAGGTCGGCGGCTTTTTTCACGTATTCTTCGCAAAGCGGCATAACGCCGCCCTCGCCCTGCACCGGCTCGATTAAAAGTGCGCAAATATCATCGCCGACCTGCGCTTCAAGCGCGGCGAAATCATTCGGCGGAATGTAGCGAAAGCCCTCAACAAACGGATGAAAATGCTTGTGAAACTTCGCTTGCCCCGTTGCGGTAAGTGCCGCCATTGTGCGCCCGTGAAACGATTCCTCCAACGTGATAATCGTGTGACGTCCCGCGCCGTATTTATCCGCCGAATATTTGCGCGCAATTTTAATTGCGCCCTCAACCGACTCCGCTCCGGAATTGCAAAAAAATACGCCGCTCATGCCGGAAATTTCGCAAAGACGTTGCGCCAAAATCGCGCCCGGCTCGGTGTAGTACAAATTTGAAACATGGGTAAGTTTCGACGCTTGCTCGCAAACAGCCGCCATCCACTCCGGATGCGAATGCCCTACAGAGTTTACCCCAATCCCCGATGCAAAATCAATATACTCGCGACCCTCCGTGTCGTAAAGCCGGCAGCCTTTGCCGTGCGTGAATGCGACTTGGTAGCGTCCGTATGTGGATAAAATATTTTTTTCATATGAAGATTTTATTTCGGAAAAATTTTTCACTTGGGGTTGCCTCCTCAGAAATTTTATGCGGCGGCGGTTTCAATTGCTTCCGCCAATTTAGGCCACTCTGCCAAACAATGTTCTTCAAGCGCGTCACGAAATGATTTTGTGAAATATAGTGAAATAAACGGGTCGAGTATTCTGCCGAACCCCGAATAACCGATTCGCAATTCATGCCGGACGTGAACTCCTTCGGGCGTATCTTTCAATCCCAACGTAACATAAGCCGGCAACCGCAATCCCGCTTTTTTCATCCGCCACGTAATTTCGAACGGGCGGTTTGCCGTAACAACAACTGCGAAAAATGTCAACCGCCGCCCTGTTCCGAGATATTCGTCCATGAAAACAATGTCGCCGAGATGATTTTCATCGCCGCGCTTAACTATATGAAATTGCAAATGCTCGCCCGGCCACCACGCGCTGTATCGTTCATCGGTCGGGTTAATCATAAAATCGTAAAATTGCTCCGCGCGGGCGTTCGAAACCGTCAGCTCAACGAGATGCTTAATCATCACTATCCCCCTGCCGATTATCGAGAACGCGCCCGCGATTTTGCGCCTTGCTTTCGGGCAACGCAAATTGCGGTGTCAACTCGAAATCATTGTTCCGATGCCTTGGTCGGAAAGAAGCTCCACAAGCAACGAGTGCGGTATGCGACCGTCCAAAATATGCGCGCGCGGAACGCCTCGGCGAACGGCTTCGACGCAACATTCGACCTTGGGTATCATTCCGCCGGAAATTACTTCGGACTTCACAAGCCCGGGAATTTCCGAAAGCGTCATGGCGGAAATAAGCGTGTCTTCGAAGGAAGGGTCGCGAAGAACGCCGCGAACGTCAGTAAGCAAAATGAGCTTTTCCGCGCCGATTGACGCCGCGATTTGCGCCGCCGCGCTGTCGGCATTGATATTATACACCACGCCGGGTTCTTCGCCGCAGGCAATTGACGAAATTACCGGCGTATATCCGCCCGAAAGCGCGAGATTTATCGGCTCGGGGTCAACGTGCGTGATGTCGCCGACAAGCCCCAAATCCGGGTCGCGCTGTTTTGCCGTGATGAGCCTGCCGTCCGGCCCGGACAGGCTCAACGCCCGCCCGCCGAGTTCGCCGATTAACTGCGCAATTTGCTTGCTTACGCGCCCGGCAAGAACCATTCGTGCGATTTCCATTGTTTCGTTATCGGTGTAGCGCAAGCCGTTTACAAATTGCGGCTTCTTGCCGATTTTTGCAAGCATTTCGTTGATTTCGGGCCCGCCGCCGTGAACAATTACCACGCGAATGCCCACCAACGACAGCAAAACCACGTCGCCCATAACCTGCCGACACAATTTTTCCGATTGCATTGCTGCGCCGCCGTATTTTATCACGATTGTTTTGCCGTGGTAACGCTGAATATACGGCAACGCTTCGTATATTACAACCGCTTGCGCAAGTTGCGAAAGCGAATCCTTTTTAGGCATGTTTTTCATCCTTTTTACGTGCGGTAATCTCCGTTTATTCGAACATAATCGTAGGTTAAATCGCATCCGTAGGCTTCGGCGCAAGAATCGCCGTCCGCAAGATTTATTTCAATTACGATTTCTTTTTCGCTTAAAATCGCTTTCGCCGCGTCTTCATCGAAATCAACGCCGGTGCTTTGGCGGCAAACCGTCACTTCGCCCGCAAGCGACAAAAATTTTATATCCACGCGAGCGGGGTCGAAATTCGCGCCGCTGTAGCCCATTGCGCACATTTCGCGCCCCCAGTTTGCGTCCGCGCCGAACATCGCCGACTTCACAAGCGACGAACTTATTACCGACTTCGCAAGACGCGCCGCGTCTTCATACGATGCCGCGCCGCTTATGCGACATGTAAGAAGTTTTGTCGCGCCTTCGCCGTCGCGGGCGATGTCTCTGGCGAGGCTCAAATTTATAAAATTAAGCGCGGACAAAAACGCTTCGTAATCCGC
The DNA here is from genome assembly GCA_009781765.1 of Defluviitaleaceae bacterium. Taxonomy (GTDB): domain Bacteria; phylum Bacillota; class Clostridia; order Lachnospirales; family WQUN01; genus WQVC01. The sequence goes on from WQVC01000008.1 coordinate 41,053, forward strand.
GCCGACCGAAGAAATTTCCGCATTGCCCGCCCCGCCCGACGCCAAAATCGCGCACATGTCATTCGTCGAAGTGTCGCCGTCAACGCTGACCTGATTGTACGAAATTTTCGTTGATTCGCGCAGAGCTTTTTGCAACATTTCCGGCGAAATTGCACAGTCCGTCGCCAAAAATGCAAGCATCGTTGCCATGTTCGGGTTAATCATGCCCGAGCCTTTTGCGATTCCGCCGATTGTTACCGTTTTTCCGCCGATTTCAACCCGCATCGCGTAGCTTTTCGGAAAGGTATCCGTTGTCATAATCGCTTCGGCGGCGGGAATATTGTCGCCCGAAAGTTTTTGCACAAGCTCCGGCGCACCCGCAACAATCACGTCAACCGGCAACGGAAACCCGATTACGCCCGTCGAATTTACGATAAATTCTGCGGGGTTGACGTCAAGCTCGGCGGCAACGGCGGCAACCATCGCTTTCGCCGCTTCTTCGCCGCCCGCCGCACACGCATTTGCGTTGCCCGAATTGCATAAAATTGCACGCGCACGACCGCCGGTTATCGTCAAATTTTGCTTCGTCAGCAAAAGCGGCGCGCTTTGCACCTTATTTGTTGTGTAAACCGCAGCGGCGGCGCATTCCGTGTCCGCAAAAATCAGTGCGAGGTCGCGCTTATCGCGATTTTTTCGAATGCCGCAGTGTATCCCCGATACTTTAAAGCCGGGGACGGCCGTTATTCCGCCTTTTGACATGCCGCTCCATGATTCTGTCATAATTTTTCTCCTTATTCATAATCCTATATTTTCATCAAGCCCGCAGGCGATATTCATGCACTGAATTGCCGCGCCGGACGCGCCTTTGCCCAGATTATCGAGGCGCGCGACGAGGATAATTTGCTCGCCGTTTCCGAATACGAAAATTTCAAGGCGATTCGTGCCGTTGCAGGCGGTCGCGTCGAGAAAGCCGCCGTCGGTTGCGGCATCGTGGTCGAAGGGCATGACGCGAACGAAATTCGCGTCGGCATAGTGCGCGGCCAACGCGGCGTGAACGTCCTGCGCCGTCATCGGCTTTGCGAATTGCGACGACCAAATCGGCACGCTCACGAGCATCCCCTGAAACATGTCCCCCACAACGGGATAAAAAATCGGCGGCGCGTCAAGCCCGCTGATTGCCCGCATTTCGGGCAGATGCTTGTGCGCGAGGGTCAGCCCGTAGGGACGCGGCGAATGATATTTATCGCCGGGAGTGCGCGATTTTTCATGCGCGTCGATGAGGGCGATTCCGCCGCCGGAGTAGCCCGTAAGCGACGTGCATGAAAGCTGCGCCGACGCCGGCAAAAATCCGCCGGAAACAAGCGGATAGACCAACGAAATAAACCCGCAGGCATGGCAGCCGTTTACCGCGATTCGTCGCGATTTCGCAACGGCTTCGCGATGCGCGGGCGAAAGCTCGGGCAAGCCGTATGTCCAGCCCGGCGCGGTACGATGCGCCGTTGATGCGTCGATAATAAGCGTGTTTGCCGGGGTTGCCGCAACCGATTCCCGCGCGGCGTCATCGGGCAAGCACAAAAAAACAACATCGGCGGCTTCAAGAAGCGGCCTTTTTGCTTCAAAAATTTTGCGCTTATCAAAATCCGGCTGCAAAAGTTCAACGTCTGCCCGCCCTGAAAGCCGAGATTCCAACATTAAACCGGTTGTGCCGTGTTGCCCGTCAATGAAAACCTTCATTGCACACCTCGAAAAAATTTTTCCGAGTTTAACACACGCAGTAAATTTGCGCAAGGGTTTTTGAATAAATATTTGCATGGCGGCGAATAATTATGCGAAAAAGAGGCGGCGGCATTCGTTCGCAGGTTCGCAAATTTTTGCAAAACAAAAACCTATTGGTAGCTGAGCGGTTACAGACAGGTTTTTCACTGACGTTGTTTTTTCGCGCATTTGTTGAAAATTGACCGGCGGAGTGATATGCTCGTTTTGCGGGAGGTCCGGATGTTATACAGAGTTGACAAAAGCAATTATCACATGTTTGACGATATGATTTTTTATCGCGGGCACGGACGTTATAAAAACAACGACGAAGCGGCGGAATCGCAGGATTTCACCGCGTATTACAGCGCGTTGGAAGTGCAAACATTTTATGCTTTCGCCGTGCAATCCGAGGACAAATTTATCGGATATATATTGCTGAATTATCTGCCGAAAATCGGCTCTGCAAGCGGGAGGGGCTGGCTTTTTGTCGATGATTTGCGGGTGAATCCCGACTACAGGCGAAAAGGCACAGCGCGTTTGCTTATGAACAAAGCGGATGCCCTGTCGAAAGAACTTAACGCATCCGGCTTGAGGCTGTATGTAAATGCCGACAACCCCGGCGGAATTGCCTTTTATAAAACATGCGGCTATGAGCAAAAATTCGGCACAAGTATGCTGATGCAAAGAGAGTGCTGAAAGGAATCGTGATTTATGACTAACCTTGAAAAACCTTGGCAACTTGCCTTGGAAACGGCGTGGGAATGCCATTTGGAGGATTTTTATCCCATCGCCGCAGTAATTACGGATAACAACGGCGAAGTCATCTCAATCGGGCGCAGGCGCGGCGAAAAGGGATTGATTCGAAACACCGCCATGGCTCATGCCGAGATGGACGCATTGCTTCAACTTCGGTACGAAGACCACCCGAGCATCCGCAAATACACAATTTATACAACTCTCGAGCCATGCCCCATGTGCATGGGAAGTATTGTTATGTCTAATTTACGAAACGTGTGTATCGCCGCAAAAGACCCGTATGCCGGCGCGACGCACCTCTGCGAAAAAGACCCGTATATCGCCGGAAAAAATATGAACGTTACTTTTGCCGATGAAATTATCGGGCAGGTTTATAACGTTTTTTTGTTTTGGCGCGAACTCGTCACCTACGGGAACGATTTGCGACCCAACACAATTCATACGGCAAAAGTCTTTCCGCGTGAATTTGCTGCGGCAAAAGAAATTTTCGCAGGCGACGCAATGGCGGACTTTGTGCGCAAAAAAGTGAGTTTTTGTGAAGTGTATGAATATATCAAAGGAGGATTCAAAAATGTACAAATTTGAAACATTGCAGGTTCATGCGGGGCAGGAAAACCCCGACCCGACAACCGACGCAAGAGCCGTTCCGATTTATCAAACGACGTCGTATGTATTTAAGGATTGCGCGACGGCGGCAGGGCGGTTCGCGCTTGCCGAACCCGGAAATATCTACACGCGGCTTATGAACCCCACGTCGGACGTTTTTGAAAAGCGCATGGCGGCCTTGGAAGGCGGAGCGGCGGCACTTGCCACGGCGTCGGGGTCGGCGGCGACCACGTTTGCGATTCAGAACATCACCAAAGCCGGCGACCACATTGTTTCCGACCGCTATATCTACGGGGGGACGTATAATTTGTTCGCAAATACGTTCGCGGATATGGGCGTTGAAACGACATTCGTCAGCGGCGCGGCGGCGGATTTTGAGGCGGCAATCCGCCCGAATACGAAAGCAATTTTTATCGAAAGTATCGGCAATCCGCATTCTTCGATTGTTGACATCGCGGCAATTGCCGACGTCGCGCATAAAAACGGGATTCCGCTGATTGTTGACAACACTTTCGCAACGCCCTATTTGCTTCGCCCGATTGAACACGGCGCGGATATTGTGATTCATTCCGCCACAAAATTTATCGGCGGACACGGCACAACAATCGGCGGCGTTGTTGTTGACGCGGGCAAGTTCGACTGGGCTGCCGGCGACAAATTTCCGGGGCTGTCGCAGCCTAACCCCAACTATCACGGCGCGGTTTTTTCGCAGGTCGCCGGCAATTTGGCGTACATTATAAAAATGCGTACGACGCTTATGCGCGACATCGGCGCAACGCTTTCGCCGTTCCATTCGTTTATTTTTTTGCAGGGGCTTGAAACGCTTTCGCTTCGCGTTGAGCGGCATGTGTCAAACGCGCTTAAAGTCGCGGAATTTTTGGCGGCGCACCCGAAAGTTGCGGCGGTTAATCACCCGTCGTTGCCCTCGCATCCGCATAACGCGCTGTACAAAAAATATTTTCCGCTCGGCGGCGGCTCGATTTTCACCTTTGAAATCAAGGGCGATGCCGACGACGCGAAAAATTTCATCGACAGGCTCAAACTTTTTTCAACCCTCGCAAACGTAGCCGACGTGAAATCGCTTGTGATTCACCCCGCATCAACGACGCATTCGCAAATGAGTGCGAACGAACTTGCGGCGGCGGCAATTACGCCCGCTACGATTCGACTGTCGGTCGGAACGGAACATATTGATGATATTTTGGGGGATTTGAAGCAGGCGTTTTAGGGGTACGTTGCCGCACCGCCAATGCCCGACCCTTGACCGAATTCGGGCATTGTCGGTTGGCGGCAACGCGCCCGGGGCGTTGTTTCTCCTACCCTTGATTCGCGTTTAAAGGAGATTGATTATGGCTAAAGAACAAATTATTCGGGAAATTGAATCTCTTCCGGCAGAATTTTATTCTGAAATAATGGGTTTTGTGGGGTATTTGAAATACAGACGTTTGAATAATATTCCCGAAACGATGCTTCTTGCTGAAAAATCTTTGGCAGAAAGTTGGGATACTCCGGAGGAAGATATAGCATGGGCAGATTTGTAAAAGGTGATATTGCCGTGCTGAATTTTCCGTTTTCAGACCTGAGCGGAGCGAAACGACGACCGGCTCTTGTTCTTGCGGACTTAACGGGAAACGATGTTTTGCTTTGTCAAATTACAAGTATCGCATCAAAAGATGCTTACGCTGTCCGGATTGAAACCGGGGATTATGTAAGAGGGATGCTAAAGACGGAAAGCGTTATTCGCCCCAATAAAGTTTTTACTGCTGATAAAAGTTTAGTTCTCTATGTCGCTTGCACAATCGGAAATGAAAAAGTGAATAAAACCACAGAAACGTTGATGAGTATTTTGAACGGATGATTTTTGTTGGGGGATTCAGCCCGATTTCCGGCGAAGTTTGAGGCTGCGCAAAACCAAGTTGCCACAGCAACAGTGCGCGGAGTGAGTGTTTCCCGCTGCGCGGCAACGCATTTCCGATGAAAATTGTTTATGCAAAAAAAAAGCGACTGCCGAAGATAGTTTTCGGCGGTCGCTTTTTTCGTACAAATTTTTATAATGGTTTGATTGGCTATTCAACGAAAGCAACTACGGCATAATGCACAAACGCAGCAATTACATTCCTCTCAATGACAGCCTCTACCCTCAACTGCACAACGTCCTCCACAAAAACAGAGACAGGGACAGGCATATCGGTCGCATTCAGTTCATATGACTGCAACAAACGACCGTCGCCAATGAAATTTATTGTCGCATTAGCCATGGCAGAGCCATCCACCCTGCCGATGTACCCGTTAAGGACTCGGTATTGTCCGGCTAAATTATGCAGAGTAAATATTGTTCCTGTGCTGTGATTTGAAGCATAACCAAACCGCAGTGCATCATTATGAGCTACGCCTCCCATAGTTACAGTGTCAACTGTTGTAACGGTTGACCAACTTGTAATGCGGCTTGTATCAAAATGCGGCGCAGCTCGGGTAAGCGGGGTTCTTCTTCCTAAAAACCGGTTGCCTAAGTATACAGTATTCGTTCCTGCGTCAAATTCCACCGGCAAATTGACCCGAACGCCGTAAGTAATATTTCGCGTTGCGGTTTGCGCACTTACCGCCATCATGCTTGCAGAAAATACCGCGCAAATCAAAAATCCTAGATGTTTAGTCCCATGTTATAATGGTGCAAATGAATTGCCAAAGGAGAACAAAAAACTATGGGACAAATATTACACGGATGCGCCAAAACGACAGAGGCAACCCGCAGAGCAATACAAA
>WQVC01000009.1 GCA_009781765.1 Defluviitaleaceae bacterium
ATAGACAAGAGTATCCTGCCTGCCATTACCGAAAGTGAAAAGACAGGCAATATAACCCATAGTGATGCGTTTGAATTAATACGCTTACTCAGTCGCTTGTACGACTACCTATATGATGGAATAGAAGAATTCAAATTGGAGGAGGTCAAATCCATGTTGGCAGACACATTGGTACTGGAATATGATGTTGAACTTGCCGAGGTTGAGGCAAGGCACGAAGAAAGGCTTATGGCAGAAAAAAAAGCTACGGCTCGTAAAATGAAAAAGTATGGTGATTCTGTCGAAAAGATATCAGACATCACGGGACTTTCCATCATCGAAATAGACAAAATATAAATTCAAAAATAAGCCTCTGTACGGTAAGTAAAACCGTAAAGGGGCTTATTTACTGCCTTTGGAGGGGTGTGCAAAGGGTGTGCAGGGGGGTGCAAAAATCCGCACACCCTTGCACACCCCTCTGGAGCGTTCACGAGTTATTTTGTTATTGTACGCATATCAACGTGAATACGCCCTTTTCGTTTTTTAAACCGCCTCGTAAGTCAAATAAAAAATATCTTCGCGGATGATATAGGCATCGTTTACATCATCTTCGCGAACGACGATAAAATCCCCTTCCCTGCCGTACATATAGCTGTCGGGACTCCATTTTGTAAAAACTTTCGTGTAGCGAGAAAGCGGCGCGACAAAAACGCGCACTTCGCCGCGAGCGGTGCAGGGACGTATAAAATCGGCGAGTTCTTTGACTTCGCCGGTGATTCCGCTTCGCACGGTGGGGCGATATTCAAGCTCGTTGATTTTTATGTCCGACGGGGCTTGGGAAAGAGCGTATCCGCGCGCAAATTTTTCTGCCGTAATCGGATAAACCTCGCCCAAAATTCCGACCATGAAATAAATATCGTCAGCGGCGATAATGGTTTCGTCGCCTTCGAGTGCGCGAATTATCACAGGCGTTCCCGCCGGAAAAACATCGCTTGAATGCACATGCCCGACCGCAATTTTCAGCTTGCGGTACATTTTCATTTTCGATATATCAAGCCCGTGATTTGCCGCGTCAACAAGCTCGTAGCTTGTAAAATATTCCGTCGCCCGCGCAAGAATATAATCGTCCAGAATATCGCCGGGGCGCGACGAAGCCGTATGTTGCTCCGCCACTCGCGCGCGGCTGCAAAAGCCGCCGGCTTTGTCCAAATGGCCGCCGCCCGAACCCACGCCGCGAGTTAAAAATCCTGCAAAATCCGACGCCATAACATCACGCGCGCAGCATCGGATTGAAAGTTTCGCGCCGTCGGGCAAAACATTGTACACGATGCAGGTGTCGATGCCGTCTACCTGCAACGCAAGGTCGCTTATAAAGCCCAAAATATTGGGGTCGCACGGTTCGGCCTTGAAAATTGCAAAGCGATGCTCGTCATTTTTTACAAAATTGTTCAGAGCGTTGCCCGCAAGCGCAAGCTCTGCCAACGATACGTTTGTGTTTTGCAAACGCTTAATCAGCCCGCGATTGTAAACCAACGTGTCGCGCATATCTCTGTCAAGCGGATGATAAATTTCGCTCAGACCGCCGGTGTCGGTAAAAAGCCCGAAATAAAGCGCGGACGAAACATTCGGGAACTTATCAAACGGGAAGTTTTCTTTTCGCAACAAATCCCACACAAGCGTCGAGCAACTGCCCAACGCGCTGTTAATTACGCCCGTGTCGCGCTCGGTTTTTTCCTCCATATGATGGTCAATCACGCAAATTTTTTCAGCGTCGAAGCGCGTTACGTTTCCCGCGCCGTATTGCGCATCCGTGACAATCAGAAACGGAAAATTCGCCGGCGGTTTTACAAATTCCGCCGGAATTTCCAGTTGAACAAGCATTTCAAGCAAATTCGGCTTGGAAATTTCAAATTTGCCGGAGTAAATAATTCGCGCTTTATTGCCCGCATTTTCGAAGTATGTATACAGCGCGAACGCCGACGCAAGCGCGTCTGCATCGGGGTTGTCGTGGCATTGAATTACAATATTTTCGCTCGGGGAAATTTCTGAAAGACGGAACATGGCACAGCCCTCATTTCGTATTTTATGGTAATTATACATGCAAAATCGGGTTTTTGAAATACATACAGCGAACTTCACAAAATGCGTTCACGGTTCGCGAAAAAAACAAAACCGGTTGGTTACCGATAGGTTTTTGCGCGCGAAAATTTTTCGCTGAAAATTTTGAAGTTATTCAGGAAGTCCACTGTTTTTAAATCGCAAAAACCGGTAAACTGCACATGTTGGGAGGCGTTCAAAATGCCGGAAACCGTGATTTTACGCGATTACAAAAAAACGGATTTGCATGAAATGCATCGGCTTTGGTCGGATGCGGCGGCTATGTATTGGTTGGACGACATCTATTGTTCAACTGTCGAAAAGACCGAAAAATATTTGAACATCGGCATAGCAAACGCCGACGGTCATTATTTCACCATTACGGAAAAAAACGCCGATAATTTCATCGGCAGCATCGGCTACACAATTTCCGGCGAAACGCCCTTTGGAAAAATCGTTCATATGGGATACATGCTGTTGCCGGAATATCACGGGCGCGGCTACATGACCGAAGCAACAAAAGCCGTTATCCGCTTCGCCTTCGAAAAAGACGGCGTTCTTCGCATAACAACCGGCTGCCACGCAGAAAATATTGCAAGCCGCAAGGTGATTGAAAAATCCGGCTTTCGTAAGGAAGCGGAAAAAATCCGCGCCGTGTATCACGACGGCGAAATGAAAGACCGCTTCGAATACGCAATCAATCGAGAGGATTTTTATGACAAAGAAGGATATGACAGGAGGGTCTGATAATGGACACACATGATTTAGGAATTTTGGACGTAAGCGAAACGGAATTTTACAGCGGCTCGGGCGGATTTGTCGGGCTTCGTTACAGGGGCGAAGATTATCCGCATATTGTTTTGCGCCGTTTGATGCCGCTCAAGCATCCGTTTGAATACATTTCCGCCGCTTGCGCCGCCGACGGCAATGAGTTCAAAGAAATCGGTATATTAAAATCCGTCGAAGATTTAACCGAGGCGCAACGCGAAATCGTAACAAATGAGCTTGACAACCGTTATTATTCGCCGGAAGTTCTCGACGTCCTTTCCGTGCAGGACAAACTCGGCTACGTTTATATGGAGCTTCGCCTGAAAAATAAAAAAGGCGCGGAATACAAAAAAAATTGCGCCGTAAAAGATGTAAGCCGCAATATTCGTATGCTTTCCGACACAAGCGTAATTATTTTTGATGTAGACGGCAACCGCTACATTATTGAGGACTTGAAGCGAATGAGCCGCCAAAGTTTGCGAAAATTAGACGCTTATTTATTTTGACGCGCATTCTGAAATGTGCATCGCAATAATTTTTTTTGACGCGGAGGCTCAAACTGCTATTGCGAAATGTAGCGGCTTACTTCTTTTTCAATTCTCGCCCCGGATACAAAAATAGGTTTTTTCAGAACTTCGATGATGATAAAGTTTTCATCAACCGTGTAACTCCCTTCGAATCCCATGCCCGAAGCGCGACCGCCGGTTATGTCGCCGGAGTAAGAAATTCCGTATTTTTCGGCATCGCTTTTTGCTTTTTCAAGCAACGCCTGCGTGTTTTTCGGTTTGGAAACTTTGATTGTCATAAAACCCTCCGAATAAATTCTGTGTACACTTATTTGCAAGTATGTTAAACTTTTGTTGACAGGGGGCAATGAAAATGGACGCAATTATTGAAGTTTTCCGCAGCGAAATTTACGACATCATCCATTACCACAGCCGCAATCCCATTTGGATTACGAGCCAAGTTTTCGCGTTTTTTGCGTTGGTTACGATGTTTTGGTCGTTCCAGATTAAAGACAAGCTGAAAATGATGCTTCTTTTGGGGTTGGGAACTACATTTTTGGCAATTTCCGCCGCATTTTTGGGCAACTGGACGCTTACCGTACTGTTCGGCGTGGCGTCGTTGCGCAATTATGTGTTCTGCTATTTCGAATGGCGCGGACTCAAAAATCGTCCCGTTGCTCGCAAGTGGTGGTGGGTTTGGGCGGCAATTTTCATCAGCACCACCGTTATTTCAACCATCGTGCTTGTTTACATCGTGCAGGTTGACACCGCCGGCGCGTGGCTCGAATGGCTCATAACAATCACGCTTTCCGGGCTTGTTATCGGCAATGTTATTTCCGGCACACATCTCATGCGGGTCAGTTTTGTTGCAAACCGCGCGTTTAACATTATAAATCACTGGTATTTTTCAAACATTATCGCCGTTATTATCGCCTGTTTGACCATCTCGTCAAACATAATTTTTTACACTCGCGAACTTATTGCGTGGATTAGAAAGCGGCGAGCGGAGAAACTTGAAGTCGAAGAAGCTCGCGCGGAGTATGCGCAACGCATCGAAAACGCCGAAAATACTGAAGTCGAAGACGAGGGTTAGTTTCGGCTCAAGACCTCGGGGCTCTGCCCCGAACCCCGGAAACTTTTGAAAAAGTTTCATCAAAATTTTAATAAAAATCGCGCTTTCGCGCGATTTTTTATTGCACCGGAAACCGAATTGCTGCATAGCATACGAAGCGCGTCCGCGCCTTGAGGGAATGCGCAACACAGCGCATGTCCTCTGCGTCGAAAATGCTTTCCGGCTTCGAGGGAATGCTTCGCCGCAACAGGTGTCCCCGGTGTCCGGTGTCCGGCGTCCGCTTGGCGGGCTAGGGTGCGCTGTCGCAGTATTCGCAACGATATTTGCCCGCTTTGTCCGCAAGATGAAACACATGCGGTACAGTTTCCGACGACGTGATGCAACGCGGATTTTTGCATTTCAGCACGTTTGTAACTTTTTCCGGAAGCGTCAGCTTTATTTTTTTTACGATTTTTTCATCCTTGATGTAAATTACCGTGGCGTTGTGGTCTACCAAGCCGAGAACGTTTACGTCTACATTTTCATAATTTTCCAGCTTTATGATGTCTTTTTTGCCGTGCTTGCTGCTTCGGACGTTCATCACAACCGCAACAGAACCGCGCTCGGTGTCGATGTTCAAATAATCCAAAACTTTCAAGCCCGAACCGGCTCGAATATGGTCGATTATTATGCCGTTTGAAATGCTTGTGATTTCCATGTCGCGCTTCCCTCCGTTATGCTTTGCCCAAAAGTGCCGCCAAAAGTGCCATTCTTACATACATTCCGAACTTCATTTGCCGGAAATAAAAGGCTCGCGGGTCGTCGTCTACATCGGTGGCGATTTCGTTTACGCGCGGAAGCGGGTGCAAAATCATCAAATCCGACTTGGCGTTTTTTAATTTCGCCGCGTCGAGAATGTAGCTGTCTTTCAGACGAATGTAGTCTTCTTCGTTGAAAAAGCGTTCGCGTTGCACCCGCGTCATGTACAAAACGTCGAGTTCCGGAAGCGCGTCGGCGAGGTCGCGGACTTCCGAATAATCGTGCATTTCTGCGCATACATACTCCGGCACGCGGAGTTCGTCGGGCGAAATCAGCACAAATTTCACGCCGGTATAACGCGCAAATGCGCAGATTAACGAGTGAACCGTTCGCCCGAATTTCAAATCGCCGCACAGCCCGACAGTCAAACCGTCCAATCGTCGCTTCTCGTGGCGAATTGTTAAAAGGTCGGTGAGGGTTTGCGTGGGATGAAAATGCCCGCCGTCACCCGCGTTAATCAGCGGAATTTCGGAGTTTTGCGCCGCAACAAACGCCGCGCCTTCTTTAGGATGACGCATGACAGCGATATCGGCATAGCAAGCAATTGAGCGAATCGTGTCGGCGAGACTTTCGCCCTTTGCGGCGGAGCTTGATTGCGGCTCGGAAAACCCGATTACGCGCCCGCCGAGCCGCAACATCGCCGCTTCAAACGACAGTCGCGTTCGCGTACTCGGCTCGTAAAACAGCGTTGCGAGCAACTTGCCTCTGCACACGTCGGCGTAATCTTCCGGCGCGGCAATAATTTTTTCCGCAAGCGCGAAAAGCCCGTCTGTTTCCGCCATTGTTAAGTCGTGCGGCGCGATTAAGTGTTTGCCCTGCAAATTCATAAAATTCCTCCCGATAGCCGGGACATGCGTCGGGTGCAACACATTCCCTCGAAGCCGGAACAGTTTCCTGTGCAATAAAAAATCTCCCGTAATTAAGGGAGATTTAAAAATAGACATGGATAGGGCGAAGCGTACCGATTTGACGCATTACAGAAAAAATTTGCACCGGAATTTGCTCCTCGCCGAAAACATTTTCAGAAGTGTATCAAATTTCGTAAATTTGTCAAGCGCGTTTGCTACATCGCCATTGACCCAATCATCACAGCACCGTATACAATCCAATAAACTACTGCCGCCAAACCGGCTACAATGCAAACGATACCCGTAATAAGCCCGGTTAATGTGTAGCCTTTATCTTGCGTAATGCCTTTTTGCTTGCAGGTGATTGCGAGAATAAGTGCGGCGATTCCGAGGGGAACACCCACAAAATAACCGGCACAACACCAAAACAGCACGGATAAAACAGCCCCCGCAATACCCAGTATCATTGATATTAACGGCAGTGAACTTTTTTCCTCCGGCGCACCGGATACTACATTATGCTCATCCATTATGAACTCTCCTTTTGTTTTTTTTCGCATTGTATACCTTTTCAGTCGGCAAAGCAAGGCGTTCGCGCTACCGGCTTTGATTTGCTCGCAGGTTCGTTCTTTCGACGGATTTTGCCAGCCGCCATTTTGCAATTTCGCCGTGATGACCGGAAAGCAATATTTCCGGCACTTCGCGGCCGCGAAAAATCGCCGGGCGCGTGTAATGCGGATGCTCAAGCAACGGCGTGCCGTCTTCGCGGGCGGCGGAAAAACTCTCGTTCATGTACGATTCCGCCTTGCCCAAAACCCCCGGAACAAGCCGCGAAATCGCATCAATAAGCACAATTGCCGCAGGTTCGCCGCCGGTTAAAATGTAGTCGCCGATTGAAATTTGCTCGGTAACAACTTCCTCAATTACGCGCTCATCCACGCCCTCGTAATGCCCGCAAAGCAAAATAATTTCAGGCAACGCGGCGAGCTCGCGAACTTTTTCCTGCGTCAAAACGCGCCCTTGCGGGGAAAGATAAATTACCGGGATGCGTGAGTTCGACACCGGGGCGCCAGACACCGACGGGGCGTCATCCGCCGGTATCGACGCCCCTACCCTACCCTTCGGGAAATCATTCGACTCGCGACTTTTTTGTACGGCTTCAACGGCATCAAAAATCGGCGAAGCCATCATTACCATGCCCGCTCCGCCGCCGTAGGGCGCGTCGTCAACCTGACCGTACTTGTTTACGGCAAAATCGCGGATATTTACGGCGTTTACTTCGATAATTCCCGCCTTTTGCGCGCGCCCGATAATGCTGTGCGCGGCAGCTTCCCTTATCATTTCGGGAAAGAGCGTCAAAATATGAAAAATCACGGCTTTTTCGGGGGGCGAGTTCATAATGTAAGCTCCCGCAAACCTTCAACGAGCCGCACAATAATTTTTCCTTCCGTCGGCGACACTTTTTTTACAAAGTCCTTAACCGCCGGCAACATGAATTCCGTTTCGCCGGAAATTACATACACATCGTTTGCGCCGGTGGGAAAAACCCGCGAGATTTCGCCCAAAAACTCGCCCTCTTCCGTTTCGACGCGAAGCCCGATTAAGTCGCGAATATAAAACTCATCTTCGCCGAGAGGCAACGCCTGCGCGTCATCCACGCAAATTACCGTACCGACCGATTCTTCCGCTGCATTTCGTGTGTCGATTCCGTCGAACTTTATCACGATTACGTTTTTTTGAAGCCTTACACTCGTAATTGCGATTTTTTGCGTTTCAATCGGTAACCGCTCAGCTACCGATTGATTTTCGCGCCTCAACAAAACTTCCTTGCCCACCAACAACCGGAATCGCGAAGGGTCGTCGGTCGTGGGCAGCACGCGAACCTCGCCGCGAATGCCTTGCGCCTTTGTGATTATGCCTATTTCAAACATTGCAACCTCCTTGTTTTCGACCTGCCCTGATGCTGTAATTTTCGTTTCGGGATTGCGCGGCAAAACGCCTCGCTTTTTGCGGTTTTGCTTCGCAAAACGCGCTGCCGCTCGGCAAGCCGCGCCACCCGCTCACCGAAAATTTTGAACTTGCAGGGCAGGTCTTGTATAATACCGGTTGACTTGGAGGTAATTCAAATGAATTTTGTTTTAGACGTACATTGTCACACAATAAGCAGCGGTCACGCATACAGCACAATCACGGAAAACGCGGCACATGCGGCAAAAATCGGGATGAAATATATCGGAATTTCCGACCACGGGCCTGCAATGCCCGGCGGAGCATGTTTGTACAATTTCACAAATTTATGGAGTCTGCCCGAAGAAATCAACGGTGTGCGCGTATTCAAAGGCGCGGAATGCAACATTTTGTCGGGCGGCAAACTCGATTTGGAATCAAACTTACTCGCGAAAATGGAATTTGTAATCGCGTCGTTTCACCGGGGAACGTTTCCGCCAACGGACAAGGCAACCCACACCCGCGCCGCAATTGCCGCAATGGAAAACGATATGCACATTTTAGGTCATCCCGGCGATTGCTTTTTCGACATCGACATCGAAGCCGTCATAACCGCCGCCGCCCGCACAAAAACAATCATCGAAATAAACAATCAGTCTCTCAACCCGGAATCTTATCGCTACAACGGAAACGCAACCGTCGAAGAAATCCTGCATTTTTGCAAAAAAAAGCACGTCCCGGTAATCGCATCATCGGACGCACATTTTTCGACATATGTAGGCGAATTATCCCGCGCGAAAGCCCTCATCGAAGCCTCCGGCATCAACGAAGAACTTGTGCTCAACACAAGCGTCGAACGATTTTTAACGGCAATACGCGCTAAACGCGAAAATTAAAACCTTGTCTCCGCCCAAACCCTCACGAACTTTTTGGAAAAAATTCGACAAGAAATCACAAAAAATCGCGCGAACGCGCGATTTTTATTAAAGTTTTGATGAAACTTTTTCAAAAGTTTCCGGGTTTGGGCGGAGCCCAAGGTCTGAAATTATTAACGAGCCGCTCGTGCCTTGTGCTGTTCGGCATGAACAAATTTGATAATTTTTTCGGTTTCGGCGTCGGTAAGGCCGACAAATTCTATGCCGTGTTGCCAATTATATTTTGCCTCGTCGTTGTTTAAGCTGTGTTTGGATAAAACCGTGCCGTATACCCAAAAATTCGGGTCAATCATCGGAAGTTGAAGTTGAGCCAAATGGGTTTCGTTAATTTCGCTGACGGTAAGCAAACGGATTCCGCCGCTTGAAATATCGCGAATAAGCCCCCAGTGCGGCATTGTAATGTCGCCGTCGAGCATGTTGAAGTCAATTTTTTCGCCGCAGGCAAGACGGAACGACTGCCGACGCTGAGTTTTTACAGCCTCACCCGTTGTTTGAACCAACATGAAGTCGTAATTGTCTTTTTTTACATATCCGCGCATTACGCCCGAATAACTGAAAACGCCCCTGTCGGTAAAGAAGCGCATTTTATACGGTTTCCCAACCGTAAGGCGCACCTCCTCGCCCCCAAGACGCATGATGTCTAAAAGAACGCATTGGCGTTCCTCCATGACGCTGTTCACCGTCGTTATGTATGGGAAGTCGTTAATTTCACTTTTTACTTCAACCCGTGTTCTGTCCGAAATAAATCTCAAGGACATATGCAAAACCCCCTTGTGAATTTTATCAATACAGCAATACATTATAATCGCAACATATCGGCTTTGTCTATCTCATCTTGAATTTCGAGAGATTTATCGCCGGCGAGGTCTTCCAAGTGGTGCGTAAGCTCGTGATGCAAAACGCGCTTTAATTCGCGACGAAAACTTTTCGGCGAAAAATTGCCGTAAACTTCAACCATCGAACCGTAATGCACGGTGATATATCGCCCGAGTCCCTGCGGCTCTCGATGATACTGCCCCAAAATAACCAAGCCGTCCGCGTCAAAAAGAGCTTCCTCCGTAAGAACGTATCCGCCGTTTAAGCGGTCAAAAATAGCCGGCGGCAAAGCGTCGGCTATTTCGTCGAGGGCAATTTGAGCTTCTTCAAATGTAAGCATAACGCCTCCAAAAATTTCAATTTTGCAAAAAAATAAAAAAAATTTTTTTAACACTCTCTAATAATATCGCACTTCGTTGAAAAATCCAATCGGGTTGGCTATAATTGGGGAGAGTGTTGAAAAATGCCGTGAGCTGCAACGTATGCGAACGGACAATTTTTCAGACGCAGGAGGGATTCAGGATGTTGGAAGTTAATGATTATTCAAACCGCAGGGGCATAGTTGTTCCGATGTTACCGAAAATTCATGCAATGCTTGCGGAAATTGCTGCGCGCGACAAGCATTCCGAGCCGCCCGAGCATGTTATAATATGGTCGCAGAAGATGCGAAAAATTCTCATGGACATCAACCGCCGTTTTATAATCGCGCTTGACGGCAAGTTTTTGGCGGGGATTTTTTTCTACCGTCACGACGGCGGAAATATTTATATTGAAGACTTGCAGGTTGCGTGGGTGTTTCGAAATAATCCGGGCGTAATCGACGGTTTTTTGCAACGTCTTGAGTACGATTCGGCGGCAAAAGACGCAACTTTTTTCGCAAGCGAGCGCGTAAAATCCGACGCCGACCAAGAAATTCTTGCCGCAAAGGGCTTTAAACGCGAACTCGAAGACGGTTGGGAAAATTTCGGCACACTCGCTCAGGCATCCGCCGCAATAAAAGTGCGGTACGGTCGGGGCGCATGAGCGAAAAATACGAGTACCCTCTGCCCGTTCTTTCCGCCGACACAGACGAAATCTCGATTGAAACAACGGGCAATTTCAACGGGCGACTTCATATAAAAAACACCGGCGGCGGCGTACTCAGGGGCGAATTGCTTTCGCGGTTGAGCGGATTGAGCTTCGAGCCGCAAAAATTCGAGGGCAATTCGCAAACAATAAATTTCACATTTAACGCGCAGACGGCAGGGCTCGGCATAGGCGAGTCCGTTTCGTCGCGCTTTTTTATTTCAACCAACGGCGGCGAAAAAGAAATTCCCGTAACCGCCAAGCTGACAAAAATGTCAATTTCAACGCCCGACGGTCACACCATTGCCAACATTCGCGATTTTTATGAGTATTCGCAAAAACATCCGGCGCAGGCGCGGCGAATGTTTACCGACAGCGAATTTTACATGCTGCTTTTGGCGACGGGATACAAATACACCGAGGTGTACGAATCGCTGCACAAGGATGCAAATCGCGAACGCGCGATGGATAATTTTTTTGTGCTGTCGGGGCTGAAAGGGCGAACCTGGCTTGAACTTTCCGGAGAAAAGCGGCTCGAATTTACGCGCACTCCCGGCAATAACGCAAAAATTTCTGGCGAGCTGAAAATTAAAAAATCCGACAGCGGCTACGTTGAAGCACCGCTGAATTTTTCGGCAAATTGGTTATCGTTTTCGTCCGGCAAGCTCGCGTCTTCCGATTTCGACGAGGAAAACACCGCCGCCGTAACATTCACAATCGACCCCGAAAAAATAACGGGAAGCATCGCCCGCGACGAAATAATTATCGGTACGGACGCGGTGAGATGTTCTGCCGAAATAATTTATCGTCGCTTGCCGCCCTTTGTACTTCGTCTGAATCGCGGCACATATCGCTACTCCGACCGCGGCACAATCGAAGTTACAAACAACACCGGCGCACCCGCTCGCCTCGAAATATTCTGCCCGGAGAGTTATATTCGCTTCGCCGCCGGGGCGTACACCATTCCCGCTCGCGGCGAAATCCACTTCGAAATAAAATTATCCGCGTTTACAAACGCGCAAATGTTTTTTCGAAAATTGCCCTTTATGAAGGCCAATATCGAAATCAAAAGCGACAGGTTCAAAAAAATTTTGCCGATTACAATTGGGGAATGGTAGAAATTTCGGCCTTGTTTTCTCAAAATCAAATTGCTCCGAAGGGTTGGGTTCTATGGAAACGAAGGGTCTGCTCGCCTTAAATTATGTAAGCGACGGGGTTAATTTTCACTGCACCTGCGCTTGCGGTACGAAAATTATTCTGTCGGAGGAACAGTTAAATCGAATACGTTCGTGCGGTTGCGCGAGCAGAAAATTGCTGCTGGCTCAAACCGATATAGCGGACGATACAAGCGAAATGGAAAAACTTTATCAACTCGAGTCTAACGAAATTCGCGGCGTAAATTTTGAGCCGAGCAAAGGCAAATGGCGCGCGCGGGTAACTTTTCAATCCAAGGAATATCACTTGGGCTACTTTTCCGAGCAGGATGATGCCTTAAAGCAACGGCACGAAGCGGAGAAGCATCTCAACGACGATTTTCCGGCGTGGTTTCGGGACAATAAAAAATAATAAAAGAGGCTGAATAATGCAAACGCAGTGGCAGGTTGAAGCGTCTGTTAAAATGTCGGCATTCATAACGGAGAAATTTCCGGCAAGTAAAATAATGTTCAGCGGTTCTGTATTGAATCCGTCAGAGTTGGATATATACAGCGATGTTGATATGCAAATAAATATGCCCGATAACACTCCCGTTTGTGTGAAGGATTTTCTTGATGCCGCCGCAAAAATATTTTCCCCCGTACTCGGATTCGAAGTAATCAGCCACTCGCTCAAAGATGCGATTCGGGTATGTTTTGAAAACGGCATGAGGTTTGATTTGGTTTTTCGTTATCCGTGTGAAAAGCCAATTGAGTCTTCCGCGCTTAAAAACACGGTCGAAAACATTGCAAATCAATTTTAGTTCATGGCCGCCATGGTTTTAGTGAAAATAGGGCGAAAGGATAATTTAATTGCCGCACATCTCGCTTTGGAAATGTGCCAACTAATCATCGTTATTCAAATGCTCGCGCGTGACGAGGAGAAAGGCACAAATATTCACCGCTACGGTAATTCGGAGGCTGTACCGATTTTGTATTCTTTTGCGTCTTTCGGGCCGGGCTGTGATACGGTCGATAAAATTCTTGCAATACTTTTTTCGGCAACGGCGGAAACGGACCGAACCACAGAAAATTTCGGATACGCCAAAAAAAGTGATGTAATAAAAAAATTGATGCATCAATTTTTGAAACTTGAGGGTGAGCAGCATAAAAATTGACCGCTTATTGGGGATTTTAACAATTCTGCTGCAAAACGACCGCGTGACTGCGCCGTTTCTGGCAGAGAAATTCGAGGTCAATCGCCGCACAATCGGGCGCGATATTGACACACTTTGCCGTGCGGGAATCCCCGTAATCACGCATCAGGGTACGGGCGGCGGCATTTCAATTGCCGAAGGCTTCAAATTGGACAAAACTGTTTTAACCGCATCGGAATTAGCGGGAATTATTGCCGCGCTGAAGGGTATCGGCAGCGTATCGGAGCAATCGCAAATTGAACGCACGCTCGACAAACTCGGCGCGAATGCAAACGCCGGGCGTCCGTACGACCGGGTTGTTTCGCCGCCTGTAGTAATTGACCTCGCTTCGTACCACAAAGGGGATTTGACTAAAAAAATCGAAACAATCAAGCGTTGCATTTTTGAAAAGCGCGTGATTGAGTTCGATTATTTTTATGACAAAGGCGAAGTTCGCCGCCGCATAGAGCCGCATATTATCGTTTTTCAATGGGCATCGTGGTATGTGTTCGGGTTTTGCCGAAAGCGGCTGGACTGGCGAATGTTCAAGCTGAACAGGCTGTGCAATCTCGCCGAATGCGAAGAATCCTTCATCATGCGCGAGATTCCGCCGGAAAAACGTGAATTCGGCAACCATTTCACCGACGAAATAAAACTCATCGCTGTTTTCGATAAATCCGCTAAACACCGACTGATTGAAAGCCACGGCATTGATTCATTTCACGAAGACGACGCCGGGCTTCATTTTGAATTCAGCTACACCAATCGAAGCTACGTTATAAGTTGGCTTCTGGGTTTCGGCGACAAAGTTAAAGTGCTGAACCCGCACGACCTTATTGTCGAAATTCAAAACATCGCAAAAAATATTTTGGCGCGTTATAGTGAGTCAAGTTGAAAACGGTCTTTCGCGCTTGCGCGAAAAGAACGGTTTCAATTTGACGAACCCCCGACACGAATGCTTTTGCGCAAGCATAGCGAACGCCTTTGAGAACCGTGAAGGCGAGTCGGGAAATCGCGGGCTTCTGCGCGTTTTCCGACGAAACCTGAACGGATTTCTCAAGTGCGTTCGCTATAAAAGTGCGAGTGGCCGGGGGTGAAACAAGAGCGTTTTTGTCTTGTTTCACTACATTCGCAGAGAGTGGTCGAGTATGAAAAATTTAATGATTAAGCCGACGAGAGATTTCGGCGACATTTGCCCTACGTACATGAAGGAATTTTCCGTACCCGGCGCGAACCGGGGAACACTTACCGTTACCGCCGGCGGCTGCTATGAAGCCGTTTTAAACGGGCATCGTGTGGGTGAATTTGTGCTTGCGCCGGGGTGGACCGAAGCGACGAGAGTTCAGTTTCAAACGTATGACATCTCGCATCTGCTTGAAGAGACCAATCGGCTTGAAATTACTGTCGGGCGCGGATGGGCGCGGTCGCCGCTTGCCGGTCGTCGTCCGGAGGAAGGGCGCGACCCTCGTCTTGATTTGCCGCCGTGGGTTGCAGCGCGAATTGATGACGTCATCGAAACCGACGAATCGTGGCAGGTTTCCGAAAGCGCGGTACGGTTCAGCGAAATTTACGACGGCGAAATTTACGATGCCGCAGCAAAGGACGCAGCATGGGAAGCGGTTGAAAAATATCATTGCGCGGGCTTGGACTTTATTCCGCAGCAAGGCGAGGAAATTCGCGAAATTGAACGCATAACGCCGGCGGAAATTTTCACGACCCCCGCCGGAGAAACTGTCGTTGATTTCGGGCAAAATTTGACGGGTTACGTTGAAATTGAGTTTCCGCAAAACACTCGCGCGGGTACGCGGGTTGAAATTTCGTTCGCGGAAGTCCTCGACGCCGCCGGAAATTTTTACACGGAAAATTACCGCACGGCAAAATCGCAGCTCGTTTATATATGTAATGACGGTGCGCAAAAATATAAGCCGAAGTTCACATTTTTCGGGTTCAGATATGCGCAGGTACGCTTAATAAATATCAGCACGAAATCCGGCTTCGAGGGAAAGCGCGGCACTTCGGATGTGTCCCCGGCGTCCGTAGCGCGCTTGGCGCGTGCAATTGTTGTGCACTCCGATATGAAGCGGACGGGTTGGCTTGAATGCGGCGAACCGCTGTTAAATAAATTTTTCGACAACGTGATTTGGGGGCAGAAAGGGAATTTTCTCGACGTTCCGACGGATTGCCCGCAACGCGACGAACGATTGGGATGGACCGGCGACGCACAGGTTTTTGTAAAAACGGCGGCGTTGAATTTCGATGTTGAAAAATTTTTTGCCAAGTGGCTTGCCGATTTGAAAATTGCGCAATGCGCCGACGGGCTTGTTCCGCATGTTGTGCCGGACACGCAGCAGGGCAGAGGAGGCAGCGCGGCATGGGGCGACGCCGCCACAATTTGCCCGTGGGAAATTTATTCGGCATACGGCGATGAAAAAATTTTGTCGGCGCAATTCGAAAGTATGTGCAAATGGGTGGATTATTCTGCGGAGAATGTACGGGCGGATATTGCCGGCGGTTTTGAGGGAAAAGTTCAGCCGTTGTCTCTCGGGCGCGGGGTTCATTTCGGCGACTGGCTTTCGTTGGAGCTTCCCCCGCCGAATGCTCCCGACCCTCGGCGCGGCGCAACACGGCACGATTTTCTTGCGGCGGCATTTTGCGCGCATTCGGCGGAAATTGTTGTGAAAGCGGGAGAGATTCTCGGGCGCGATGTTTCGGCGTATCGGGCGTTGCGGGAGGAAATTGCAGAAGCGTTTCGGCAAAAATTCGACGAACCGCAAGACTATCGCACACAAACGGAATTCATCCTGCCCCTTCATTTTAATTTGACAAAGAATCCTCAAGCCGTTGCCGACGCTCTTTGCAAAAAAATCGTATCCGACGGCAATTGCCTGAAAACCGGATTTGTCGGGACGCCGTACATCCTGCATGTTTTAAGCGGATACGGGCATGTTAAAACGGCGTACGATTTGCTTTTGCGCCGGGAATATCCGTCGTGGTTGTATCCTGTGACGCGCGGCGCAACAACAATTTGGGAGCGTTGGGATTCGCTCAAACCCGACGGTTCGTTTCAATCGGCAAACATGAATTCTTTCAACCATTACGCTTACGGCGCGGTTGCAGACTGGATTTACACCGTCGCGGCGGGAATAACGCCCGCAAAACCGGGTTATTCCGCCGTGCGAATCGCGCCCCTGCCCGACCCTCGACTCGGGTGGCTTTCTGCGCGGCTTGATACGCGGCGCGGTACGATTTTTTCAAAATGGATGTACGAAAACGACAAAATTCGATATGATATTGAAACGCCCGTTCCCGCCGAAATAATTATCTCCGGAGAAATTTTCCGCGTCGAAAAGGGTCGCTATGTATTTTACGGGAGGATTTGACATCATGCCGGAAGAAAAGCAACAGGAGTCAAGAAAAATTCGTTGTCCGCGCTGTAAGGAATTTTACACTTTTTCCGAGGGGATTCCGCCGAAAGATTGCCCCGAGTGTTCCAAAAAACGCTTGGCTCAAATCGAACACGTGCGCAAGCTGATACGAGAAAACCGCGGCATCAGCGCGATGGAGCTTAATCGTCAAACCGGCGTGCCGGTCAGCTTTATTATGAAGATGGTAAACGACGGCGATATTGAGCAGTTATAAATAATAATCTTTTCTCGGGGCTCCGCCCCGAACCCCGCGAACTTTTTGAAAAAAGTTCGACAAAAACAATAAAAACCGCGCTTTGCGCGGTTTTTTGATGAAGTTTTGATGAAACTTTTGTTTCCGGGGTTCGGGGCAGAGTCCCGAGAATTTAAGAATATTTCAGGGCGCGTTCTCTTATAAATATTTAAAGGAGGCGTTTACATATGCTTAACGGTTTATGGGGCGGGATGATTTTAATTGCGATTGTTATCGCGCTTTTTACCGGAAACATTCCGGCTCTTACAAATGCGGCGATTGAATCTTCGCGAGATGCAATTACGTTATGTATTACGATGCTCGGCATAATGTCGATGTGGGCAGGTTTGATGAAAGTAGCGGAAAATGCAGGGCTTGTGCAGGCTTTGGCAAAGCGGGCGCGACCGCTTTTGCGTTGGCTTTTTCCCGACCTCGGGCGCGACCATCCCGCTCACGAGCCGATTGCCACAAACTTTATCGCAAATATTTTGGGGCTTGGTTGGGCGGCAACGCCGAGCGGACTTCGCGCAATGCAGGAGATGCAGGAGGAAAACCCGGTCAAAAACACGGCAACCCGCTCAATGCGCATGTTCATGGTAATTAACATGTCGAGTTTACAGCTCGTTACGATTTCCGTTGTTGCATACAGAATGCAATACGGCTCGGCGAACCCGTCGGAAATAATCGGACCGGGGCTCATTGTTACGGCAATAACAACGGTTATCGCCGTGGCGTTTTGCAAAATCATGGATGCGTTGGAGCGCGACCGAACCCGGTGAGCGAAAATTGATGTTTCGACGTCAACCTTTCATCACCCAGCCTGCGGGAAGCTGATTTTTCAGTCGCCCCTGAACAAGTCGCGCCCAACCGAGGGGATGCCCGTCGCGGCAAATAAGCACCCACGGCTTGCCTTCTTCCGACATTTCAAAAAACAGCGACTCGCCGCGCAGATACTTTTCCGCATCGCTTTGCGAAAGTTCCGCCGAAAACCGCACTTGTTCCTTTCTCAGCCCCATTGCAAAGGCTTGGCTCGGAACAAAGCGGTTTTTTGCAATTTCGCCCAAAAACCACCCGCTTCGCGCTACGCGGAGTCCGCTGAAATCAATCGCAAACGGCTGCAAAAATAAATTCGCACCATGAGTAACGAAGTGTCCGGCAGGTGCGAAGCCGTTTAAAATTTCCTCGCTGAATAATTTGAATTCTCGGGGGATTTGTCCCCTCCCCCCGGAAATCGCGCCTCGCGCGGTTTCCGGATGAAGTTTTTTGAAGGGGGTTTGGGGGAAACTTTTTTTTAAAAAAGTTTCCCCCAAGGTCTTTTCAAGCAGTGCAACAAAATGCCCTTCACCGCTCGCCGAATGCGGCCAAATCCGTGCGGATTTTCCGTCGAATCCTTTTTGAATACCGAGAGCGGCGCAGTCGATTTCAACATGGGAGAAGTCCCGGCGAGCGGCTAAAAACGCGGCGATAATATCCTCGTTTTCGAGGCGGTTGAACGTGCATGTGGAATATACCAAGCGTCCGCCGGGCGCGAGCATTGTTGCGGCGTGACGCAAAATTTCCGCCTGAACCGCCGCGCAAGCCTCCGGTTTGTTTGCCGTGTACGCTTTGATTACGTCGGGGTCGCGGCGAAACATCCCTTCGCCGGAGCAAGGTGCGTCAACGAGAATCCGGTCGAAAAATTCGGGGAAACGTGCCGCTAATTTTTTCGGCTGTTCCGTTAAAACAACGGCATTGGTTATGCCGGCGCGTTCCGAATTTTTTACAAGAGCGCGACTTCGCGACGCCGACGCATCGTTCGAAACGAGCAGCCCTTCGCCGGCAAGATGCCCTGCAATTTGCACGCTTTTTCCGCCGGGTGCGGCGCACAAATCCAGCACCCGTTGCCCCGGCGAAACCCCAAGCACTTCCGCCGGACACATCGCGCTCGGCTCTTGGATATAAAAAAGCCCCGCATGATACGCAAGCGTTTTTCCGGGGCGTTCGGCGGGGTCATAAATAAAGCCTGTATCGCACCACGGTACAGGCAACATATCGGAAAACCCCGTTGAGGGTGCGGACAAAGGACGCCCGCCGTCGGGATGCGGCGAATGCGAAACGGAGGTTTTCGAACATTCTGCGACAGTAGAATTTTTCAGCAAATTAACGCGCAATCCGCGTACCGGTTCGTTATCGTATGACGCAAAAAACGCCTCGGCATCCGCGCCGAGCAACTGCTCCGCTTGCGTCCGAAAAGATTCGGGAAGTTCAAACATATCTAAAATTGGGGCAGATATTCGCGATGAGCTTCGAGCATTTCGTCAAAACAAGCACAAGCCGTTTCGTAGTCGGCGATAAGCGGATTTATCATAAGCGCGGAAATTGCGTCATCGCGCGAACCGTTGATTGCGGCGCGTACCGTCAGGCGTTCGTATGCCTTAACAGCCTGCATGATTCCCTGAATATAATCGCCGCCGGCATGTGTCGGGGGCAACATTTTCGCGCCGTTTTTGTCAACCGTTGCGCGGGTTTCGATTACATCATCGTCGCGCATATAGGAAAGCGCGCCGTTGTTGTATGCGTTTACAACGTGGATTTTTCCGTCGCCGGTATGAAGCGATTCCGCAAGAGAACACGCCGCTTCCGAATACATTGCGCCGCCCCGCTGCGAAAGCTGTTCGGGTTTTGCATAAAGCCCCGCATCAGAATAAAGAGTCAACAGCTCCTCTTCGATTGCCATGCATTCTTCGGCGCGCGTCAGATTGTCATCCTGCAATTTTTTCACAGTTTCGCGCGTGTGAATGAAATATTTCAAATAATAGCTCGGCACTCCGCCGACCCTCTTTATTACGTCCTTCGAAAAACCCATTTGCAGGTCGAGTTTTTGCAACAACTCGTCGTCGCCGGAAATTGCCTCGCGCAGGTAATCGCGCCCGTTATGACGAATGCTCGTGACGAAGCTCAAATGGTTCAGCCCCACGTAGTCAACTTCGCAGGGTTCGTCGGTGAATTGCCGCGCGGGATATTCCATAATTTTAATCGGCGCGTTGCAAAGCCCCAACACCTTTACATCGGTGTGGTCGGAAAGGGCTTGCGCACATATGCCCGACGGATTCGTAAAATTCAGCATCCAAGCGTCGGGACAGAGCTTCTTCATGCGAGCCGCGATATCGAAAAGCACCGGAATTGTTCGCAGACCTTTGAAAAACCCGCCGATTCCCGTTGTTTCCTGCCCCACAAGCCCGTATTTCAGCGGGATTTTTTCGTCCAGTACCCGCGCCGGCAGTTTCCCCACGCGAATTTGCACAAAAACGAACGCCGCGCCGCTGAGGGCAACGTCGAAATCGCCGGTAAGCACAACTTTGCAACCAAGCCCCGAATGCTTAACCATCCGCTCGGCAAGGCTGCCGACGATTTTCAGCTTGCGTTCGTCAATGTCCATAAGAACAAGTTCCGTAAGCGGCATTACATCTTTTCGGACAATCAGACCCTCAATAAGTTCCGGCGTATACGTACTGCCCGAACCGATAATCGCAATTTTCATAAAATTACCCCCTTCGTGATTTTTATACCATATGAATGTTTTTTGTGCAAGATTATTGAGGCTATTGCAAACCGACGCTGCATTACGGCAACAGGACAAGTTTATTTGGTTGATATTGCTCGGAAAAAGTAATTGCATGAGGGGAATTATAGGGGTATAATACGAATTTACGGGGCGGTTTTCGCTCAGAAGAGCGATGGGCTTAACCTCAATAACTAACTCAAAGGAGATATTTCAGATGTTAAACACAGTGGCAAGCGCACTTTATTCGTTTCTTATTATGGCTACAATTGCGGCGTTTGTCGCTACTAGAATCGAGCATAAGCGAACGGGCAAAAACTCCGGGTTTATGTTTTTGTGTGCCAGTGTGTTCGGATGGATTCTTTCCGAACTGTTTGCATTGTTTGTGCGGAATGTCGCGCTGAACGTTGTGATTTCAAACTTAACGTACGCATTTGTTTCGACAACTGTAATCGCACTTTTCTTGTTGGTATTTAAATTTGTGTTTCCTGACAAGAAAATATCAAAACTCGCACTTGCGGCACTGTTTATTATTCCTTCAATAACTGCAATTTTAGCTCTGACCTCAAATTTCCACCCGCTCCTGATGAATGTTGAGAGCATGGTTGTTTGGCCGAGAGAGCTTGAATATACAAGAGGGATATGGTTTGCGGTTCACGCCGTATATTCGTTTTCGATAGCGATTTCCGGGGTTCTCATATTGTTCTTTTCGCTTTTCCGCAATCCCGAAAACCGCGGCTCGGCGGCTGTGTTTATTGTTGCGTGTGTCGCGGCTATGTCAGGTAATTTATTGTACATGGTCGGGCTGACTCCTTTGGGGATAAACCCCACTTCAACCGGAGCCACCGTTGCGGTAGTAATGCTTCATCTCGTGCTGTCCGACAGCCGCTACAGCGTATCCTTCCGTATGTTTAACTCATTCAAAAGCCGAATAGCTTTTCCGATTCTCTGGGTAGTGTTTTCGATGATTGTGGCCATGGTGGCACTTACGTCAAGAACAACGAGGCTTCTCGTAGAAGGCTTTGAGGATAATATGTTGGAATCATCAACGCAGTCCGTTGAAAGTTACTTGCGCGCCTTAGAGCAACAAACATTTATGGTTGCCACCGCAATGGGGGACAGCTCAGAGCTGATTTCGCTGATGAGAGCGGGCGACAGAGACGCAATTTGGCAGTTCTCGCATGACAGAAAGCAACATTTCGGAGTAGATGAAATAATTATCAGCGATGCAAACGGCATTACGCTCGCGCGTTCGCACATGCGTGAGCGCGTTGGCGATATGCTTGCCTACGGAGATGATATAAGCGGTGCGCCTTCGGTTGCGGCGGCTTTGCGCGGGGATTCCGTAACCCTGTATGCCCCGACGCATACAGCCCATATGGTAATGACTTCTTCTGCCCCGATTACGGACGGCGATACGCTTGTCGGCACTATTCTTGTGAACTTCGAGATTGGGCACGAGACCTTTTTGGATAACATTAAAAATATTTTCGGGGTAGATGCCATTGTTTTCAGCCACGACGGACAAGCGGTTGCATCTACCTTAATTGACCCGGGAACAGGAAACAGGGTTGCGGAATCTTTGACCGATGATGATATTATCCGGGCGGTTGTCGGGCGCGGTCAGGCTGAGCGGGTTGAAACAAGCAAAGCAGGTACATCGTACATGGCTTATTATCTCCCCTTGCCGGGAGCAGGCGGCAGCACAAGTGCGGTGCTGTTTGTCGGTGTGTCGCAGGAGTACAGTGCCGCTGCTTTTGCTTCGCAAATCAGTAATATTATTTTGATATCAATGGTCGGCACTTTGGCCGTTTCGCTTATTACGTATGTACTCATATCAAAGGCTTTAAAGCCGGTTGATATTTTGGGCAAGAACATTAAGAATGTTGCAGCCGGAAATATAAATGTAAATATTGACCGCTCTCAAATCACGCCGGATGAACTCGGGGTGTTGACCTCCGACGTTTGCGGGCTTGTTGATGTAATAAAGGAAATGGTTGATGATTTGTCCGTTGTAAATAAAATTTACAAGGAGCAGGGAAACATCAAATACAGAATTGATGCCGATAAGTACAACAACTCATTCAGGGAAATGATTGTAAGCATCAACGGAATTTTTGACGAAGAAGTAGAAAATATTACTTCCATAGTTGACACGATTAACGGAATAAATGCAGGCGATTTTGATGTGCCGGTTCGCGAAATGCCGGGCGACTTCGCCTTCCAAACACAGGCTATCAGAGATGTTGTTGCAAACCTCAAAAACGTAAGTGCCGAAGTTAATGAAATGATAGCCCATACCGTTGACGGTAATCTGAGTTTTAAAATTGACACAGAAAAATACACCGGCGACTGGCGCAAAATCACGCTCGGGCTTAATGATATAGCCAATGCAATGAATGCGCCCATGCAAGTTATCATGGCAACACTTGATGAAATAAAAGCGGGCAGATTTAATTTGGAAATATTAAATCAGAAACTTTCAGCGTCGGGGTTTGAATCCGACCCGGCGAAGTACAGAGGGATATTCAGAACGGCAATATCTTCGTCAGACGCTGCTATGAAGGAAGTATTCTCATACATCAATGAACTGGATAAAGTGCTTGCAAAGACAGCAAGCGGTGACTTAACAGTAACCATAGAGCGCGAATTTATAGGCGATTTTGCCGCAATGAAAGTATCCGTAAACAATATCATCGGAACATTGTACAAAGCGATGGACGAAATTTCCGCCGCATCAAGGCATGTTTTGGAAGGTGCAAACAAGATTACCGGCAGCGCGATGGAGTTGGCCGACGGCTCGTCCGCGCAGGCGGCGTCGTTGGAAGAGCTTAACTCGTCTGTTGAGCTGATAAAGATGCAAACGGAGGAATTTGCAGAAAACGCAAAGAACGCAAATCTTCTTTCAAGCAAATCTACTGCAAATGCAAAAGATGGCAACGTCGCCATGAAGCAAATGTTAAGCGAAATGTTACAGATAAGAGAATCGTCAAATAATATTTCAAAAATCATTGAAGTAATTCAAAGCATTGCGTTTCAAACAAACCTGCTCGCGCTTAATGCGGCAGTGGAAGCCGCGCGCGCGGGCGAACACGGCAAAGGATTTGCAGTTGTTGCTGAGGAGGTTCGCTCACTTGCCGCAAGAAGCCAAGACGCGGCATCTGAAACCAGGGATTTGATTAGCGGCTCAATTACCGCAGTGGAGTCCGGTGCGGAAACGGCACAAATTACCTCAAATTCTTTTGATGCAATTGTGTCGGGTTCCGAAGAGATTCTTGAGTTAATTGATAACATCGCAAATGCCGCCAACGACCAAGCCAATATGATTGCACAAATCAGCACAACTTTACTTCACACCGCCATCACCGTTCAAAACAATTCAAAATTTGCACACGAAGCCGCGGCTACAGCCGAAGAGCTTAACTCGCAGTCTGAAATGTTGCAAAAATTGGTTGGGTTTTTCAGGCTGTAGGGCAAAAATTCAGGGCGTGCAGCGGTTGCGGCTACACGCCCTGAATTCGCGTCGCGCAAGTATCACACGTTCGATTTCGTCGGCGACGGATTCGGACTCTTTTTTTATGCGCCGACCCCAATATCGCAAAACGATATAACCGGCGGCCTCAAGTTGTTCATTTACTTCGCGGTCGCGCTCCATGTTGCGTTCGATTTTGGGAATCCAAAATTCGCGGCGGCTTTTAATGTCGGCTTTGCGATTTTCCCAATCGTAACCGTGCCAAAATTCGGAGTCGCAAAACACGGCGATTTTTTCTTTGATGAAAACAATGTCGGGCTTGCCGACAATTTTTGTGCAGTTTTTTCGATAACGATAGCCCCGCCGAAATAATTCGCGGCGCAGGGCTGTTTCGATTTGTGAATCCTTGTTTTTGACGGCTTGCATGTTGCGCCGACGTTGCTCCGGGGTGTGTCTGTCCATCAGGCGAGCCCCTTTTTTATATTTTCGCACTGATTATACTACGGGGTTTTGAGGTTTTGCAAAAATAAAAAAAATGATATAATTCGCCCGAAATAAAAAAACCTTGGCAGAGGCATCTGCCGGTGAGGTGGAAATCATGTCACTTTCGGAACTTTTTTCGGAAATCTTTTTGGTACTCGGCGGATTCGGGCTGTTTTTGTACGGAATGAAAATGATGTCAACCGGCATCGAAACCGCCGCCGGCGATAAACTTCAAAGCATCTTGCAAAAGGCAACGTCGAACCGATTTTTGGGCGTAATCGTTGGTATTGTTGCAACAATCGGGCTTAACAGCTCAACCGCCGTTACAATTATGACGGTGTCGTTTGTAAACTCCGGCTTGCTCAGCCTGAAACAGGCAATCGGCGTTATAATGGGTTCGAATCTCGGCACAACTTTCAGTGCGCAACTCGTTGCGTTTCGTATTGATACATTCGCGCCGTTTTTTATTTTCCTCGGTGTTCTTCTTTATATTTTCTGCAAAAAGAAAAAGTGGAAAAATATCGGCTTTATTGTACTCGGCTTCGGGCTTTTATTTTTCGGCATAGGAGTAATGGGCGGGCCGCTTCGCGAACTCGGCAGAACGCCGGAATTTGAAACGTTTTTGGTTACGTTCGAAAATCCGTTTCTCGCGCTGTTGGCGGGATTTGCGTTTACGGCAGTCGTAAACAGCTCGTCGGCAACGATGGGTATTTTGGTGGCTCTTCACTTGAGCGGTGTGCCGATTCCCTTCGAAACATCGGCGTTTATCATTCTCGGCACAAACATCGGCACAAGCCTCACAACGGTTTTAGCCTCTATTCCGGCAAACCGCGAAAGCAAACGCGCCGCATTTTTCCACATAATGTTCGACGTAATCGGAAGCACGGTTTTCGGTACGCTGATTTTTCTTGTGCCGCAAATTTTGGGATGGTTTGAAACAACTTGGACAGAACCCGCGCGACAAGTTGCAATGTTCCATACTCTTTACAATTTATCAACGCTGCTGCTCATCCTGCCGTTTGTCGGGCCTGCGTCGCGCCTGATGGAAAAAATTATTCCGCTCAAGGAAAACGATGCCGACCTCACCTACGAAAAACGCCTCATTCATGTAGACACATCGCAGACACTGCCTGCTGCCACTCTGGCAAATCAAGTACGTTCGGAAGTCGCCCGTCTGCATAAAATCGCAAACGAAACACTGGCGATTGCGCTTGAATCCTTTTTCGAGCTGTCGCCCGACAAAGCGGCAAAAACCGTAAAACACACAAAACTGATTAACAATTTATCGCGCAAACTTTCGACGCAAATTACAAAAATAAACAACGACAAAACCCTTACCAAGGCTGATTCGACGAGGCTCTCAAAATATTTTCGCATTCTGCACGACGTTGAACGAATCGGCGACCGCGCAGAAAATATTTCCGAGCGCACAACTCTTTCAATTGAGGGCGGTTTGAAATTTTCCGATGAAGCAATTGCCGAGCTGAAGCAATTCGGCGAACTCGCCGTAAACATTACAAAAAAGTCGCTCATCGCATTGGAAACTCAAAACAAAAACATGTTTGCACCCATCGAAACCCTCGAAAAAAAGGCGGACAAAATTACCCTGCAATTTATTGAAAGTCATATCAAGCGTCTTGAAGCCGGAAGCATCGAGCCTCGAAGCGGCGTAGTTTTCACAGACACTATAAGCGACCTTGAACGCATCGCCGACCACGCATTTATCATCACAACGCATATCCTCGACAAAACAAAAAGCACAAAGAAATGATATAACGTTAATTTCAGAGGCTTCGCCCCGCACCCTCTCGCGTGCTTCGCACGCTGGCCGGGCGGCCGAGTCTGCCCCACGAACTTTTTAAAAAAAGTTCGACAAAAAATCCAAAATCGCGCGTTCGCGCGATTTTTTAATTTTTGCCCCGCTTTTTTTAAAAAGCGGGTGGGGGCTCGGGGGCGAAGCCCCCGAATCTTAATTTGCCGGCAAACTCATTGTTATGGTAATATAAACCCTAAGCAAATCGAAGGGACGTGGTGCAATTATGTACTTAGTGCTTTTCGGAATCGGCGCAGGATTTATTTTAATCTCGCTTATTGCCGGCGAAATCGGCGAGATTGGGGAATTTGACGGCGGTTCGGCGGGTTTTGCTTTTTTTAAGCCCAAGCTCATTGCAATTTTTTTGGTTGTAACGGGCGCAATTGGGCTTATTTTAGTGCCGAAATTAGATTTCGACGGCGCACGCGGCATCATATTGTTCGCAAGCGTAACCGGCGGACTTGTTGTTGCCGGGTTATTTAACCGCTTTGTGATGATTCCGCTGAATCGCGCCGAAAACACAAGCTCGTTCAACATACAGGACACAATTGGTACACACGCAAATGTTTCTTCGCCCATTCCGCAAGGCGGCTACGGCAAAATTCGCTATAATGTCAGCGGCTCGGTTGTAACAAGCCCCGCAAAAAGCGAAGACGGCAACCCGATTCCCGCCGGCGTGCGCGTGGAAATTATTTATGTTGAAAAAAACACATACTATGTAAGAAGAGAGGAGCTTTAACATGGAAATGGGTTTGGCTGTAATTATCGTGGGAGCGGTGCTGGGGCTGATTCTGATTGCCTTTGTCACGATGCTCATGCTGTGGAAGCGGATTCCGCAAAACATGGCGGCCGTTGTAACCGGCTTTCGCAAAAAGCGGATTATTTCCGGCGGCGGCGGAATGATTATTCCGATTTTAGAGCGGTACGACGTTATTTCACTCGAAAACATCAAAATTCCGCTCGACATCGACAACGCGATTTCGTCGCAAGGCGTACCGGTGCAGGTAAAATCGGTGGCGGTTGTGAAGGTCAAGTCGGACAAAGAGTCGATTTATTCTGCCGTCGAGCAGTTTTTTCGCGGCGCGACGGAAAAAACCGCTGCGGAAATCGCCACGCAATCAAGCTATGTTTTGGTTGGTAAATTGCGCGAAATTATCGCAAAAATGACCGTCGAAGAAATTTATCAGGACAAGGACAAATTCTCCAGCGAAGTTCAGGAAAACGCCGCTATCGCCCTCGCCGAAATGGGGCTTGAAATCAAAGCGTTTACGGTAATGGCAATCGACGACATAAACGGATATCTCGTCGCCCTCGGACGCAAGCGCATCGCCGAAATCAAACGCGACGCGCAAATCGCCGAAGCCGACGCAAACCGCGAAACCGTTGTTAAAACCGCCGAAGCAAATCGTCTCGGCGCGGAGGCAAAATTAAAGGCCGAAACACAAATCGCCGAAGCCTCAAAGGATAAAGAGCTGAAAGTTCAGGCGTATCGCCGCGAACAGGAATCGGCAAAAGCTGTCGCCGACAACGCCTATCAAATCGAAGAAAACAAGGTTCGCAAAGAGGTCACGGAAACGGAACTTCAGGTTGACCTGTTGCGCCGCTTGCGCGAAACCGAACTTGCCGAGCAGGAAGCCAAGCGCATGGAGCGCGAGCTTGAGGCATCGGTCAACAAACACGCCGACGCTGACCGCTATCGCCAAGAACGCAATGCCGAAGCCAAAAAATTCGAAGAAGTCGCCCGCGCCGAAGCCGCCGCAACCGCTGTTAAGCTCGACGGGCAGGCTCGCGCCGAAGCGATTCGCTTGCAGGGTCAAGCCGAAGCCGAAGCGATTCAGGCCAAAGGTCTTGCCGAGGCGGAAGCAATGGCTAAAAAAGCCGAAGCCTTCAAGCAATACAACGACGCCGCTGTTATTCAAATGCTTATCGAACGCTTACCGGAAATCGCCGGCAATATCGCCAAACCGCTTTCGCAAACGGAAAAAATCGTTGTTGTGGACAACGGCGGCGGCGCAAACGGCAGCGGCGCATCGAAGGTTGCCGGCTATGTAACGGACATCATCGCCCAATTGCCCCAAACCGTTGAGGCTCTTACCGGCGTGGATTTGATTGATGTACTCAAAACCGCGACAGGAACCGGCGGAAGAGGCGGCACGACGCCCGAAGGGTCTGCCGGCTCCGCGCCGACGTCCGACAGCACCTCCAAGGATAAGAAGAAGTAATCCCCTGCCCCGCCTTCGGACGATTCTTGGCTTGAGTGATTCTTGATAATTCCCGCCGGGAAAAGATAACGGAAACATCAAAAAAAGCAATTGTGTATTTCTGCGCAATTGCTTTTTTATTTTAAACGGAAACAGTTTCAATTCGAAAACCAGTGCGCATTAAACTCCTGAAACGCCATAGAAATTTCTGCAAAATCGCGGTAATCCCGTGCCGTCCAACCGTTGCGGGCAGACAATATTACAAGAATATAAGGCGAATCGGCGTAAATAATCGCCATATCGTGCCAAGCGTGAGGGCGTGTCCACCCTGTTTTGCTTGCAACGGGATAGTCGGACACGATGAACGGAAATTGGTTGTTAAGTAAATGCGCCCGAAATTCTTCGCTGAATGCGCCGCCGGATTCCGTGTAGATAAAAATTTCCCGCGCGAAAAGCCCCGCATCCGTAACGGTTAAGTTAGAGTTAAAAATATTTCCGCGTACATGGTTCGGGTTTCCGCCTATCGACGCTACAAAATTTCTGTAACCTTCAATGCCGTGTGTTCGCCTTAAAATATTTGTGGCGATGTTATCGCTGTAGCTCAGGTTAAGCCGCAACAGTTCCCGTTGCGTAAGCTGCGTTCCGAATCGGTAGCGATTTTTAATTACTCCGCTTCCGCCGTTGAAGTCGCCGGATAAGTAAGTTGCATAGCTGTCTAAATCTATTTCGCCCCGCTCCGCGCGAAGGTACAAATACAGCGAGAAAGAAGCCTTCGGTACGCTTGCCGAAAAATACACCCTGCCGGGGTTATAGGTGTAGGTAAATCCCGTTTCAATATTCCTGTAGTAAACGGATATGTTGTTTCCGAAACGGCGCAACATCTCGTCAAGATGTTGTGTTGACGGCGAATAATTCAAATACATCCACTTTTGCCCGAGCCATGTTTCAACAAGCACCCAATTGCCGGCTCTGTCACGGATTTTTACTACTTGCGGCGAAACATATTCGATTGGTATTTCACTTCCCTTGTAATCAAATACGGGAAGCCGTCTTTCAACAAAAAGGCGGTCGCCGTTCGTATAAATCCAACCTTCGCCGCTGTAGGTTCTTATCAATGCCCAGTCGCCGTCGATGTAAAGCGGAGAAACGGTTTGCGGATTAAACAACCCCGTGCGCTCCGCTCGGAAATCCGCTTCGGCGTACACATAGAATTGCAGCGACATACGTACAGGCGGATGCCGCTCTTGCGCCGCAACGGGAAGGGCCGACAGAACGAAAATCACGAAAAATATTGCGGCAAATATAGCGAACGCCTTTGAGAATCGTGAAGGCGATAATGCTTTCTTAAATTTCCCCCGACGCATAATCAGCCCCCTTTTCTACGATGTAATGTGCCGCAACATTCTGGCTTGCAATACATAGTAAAAATTTGAGCCGGCTTCTATCGGCGACGTTATCGTAATAATTTGGTCGTATAACGTGACGTCGAGCCTCGTGTTGTACAATGCCGCCAAGGTAAACTGCTCAACCGCGATACCCCAAGCATCATCGTCAGGGTGGTTTACTGTCATAAACGGAAAAGCGTCGGGAGCAATATAAAAGGCGAAAATTTCCCAATCAAAATTTCCGTATAACGTGAAAAGTGAAATTGTCGGGTGAATGAGAAAAAAATCATAACTTGCATACTCCTGCAAAATTTGCCGCAACGCATTGCCCGGCGGAACATGCACAACAAAGTTATGGTCGAATCCC
Organism: Defluviitaleaceae bacterium; assembly: GCA_009781765.1. Classification (GTDB taxonomy): domain Bacteria; phylum Bacillota; class Clostridia; order Lachnospirales; family WQUN01; genus WQVC01. The sequence continues at coordinate 30,080 of WQVC01000009.1, forward strand.
ATTAAAAGGTCTGTTTCGGAATCCATAAACACCGAACCGGCTTCCGACGGTTCGCGGTTAATATCATGCGTTAAATAAAATTCGTTGTTATCGGTTTGCATAACCAAAACTTCGTTGTCGGCAAGGGTTAAAACGGCAACGATGTCGTCGTTATCATGTTCTTCCCGCAACGCGACAAACTCCGGCAAGGGCTCAATATCGGGGCGGATGATTTCGGGTACGTCGTCAAATATTTCGGCAAGTTCAGTTTCCGCAAGTTCGCCAGGCGCGGATTCGTCATATTCGAAATCTCTCGACGGCGGCTCGACGTCCGTGCTTACATACGCCGCATAATCGGCGGGGCTGAAATAATTTCGATGCCAATGAAAAACGCCCGTACCCAAAGTTGCTATGCACAAAATCGCCAAAACTGCTACTGTAACCCACGGTATTTTTTTCTCATCCATGTTTTTTACCTCGCTTCATTTATTTGTTCTATCAAATCCGGCATGGTGGTTGCCGGAATATAGTTGATAAAAAGCAGGTCAACATCTTGCTTGCCTTGCAAAATTTGCAAAACGCTTCCCGTAAACTGCCTTGGGTCGATAACCGTAACGGTTTCGTAATGGGGTGCAAGCCAAGGCAACATTGCATTTGCAAAAGAGTCTTTTACGGCTACAAGGGTGCGCCCGTTTGCATTTGATGTTGTAAACGTGTAAATATCTCTGTCGCCGCCCAAAAATACGCGATAACTCAGCGTTGATATATCTGCCGGAATAACGAACAGGTCGATTGAAAATTCCGTGCCGTCGTTAATCGTGTAAAAATAAATTGTGTCCGGATGGTTCAAAACAGTGCGGTTACGAGTGCCTACAGCCAAAGAGCCGATAAAACCTTCGATTGCGTGTTCTGTGTAATTTTCAATTGTTACGGGTTCAAAACCGGCGGCTTGCGCAAACGCCAAATATGCGTAATACGCGCCGAGTGCAGTCCAGTGATGGTCGGTGCGAAAAAAAATATATTCGTCCGAATGCGCAGCCAAAATGCTGTGCGCATCAACGGTAATAATTTTTTCGTCGAGCAATGAATTTACGAAATTTATTGTTTCGCGTTGCGACGAATTAACGGCGGCATAACGTTCGCCCATAAATTCAACTTTTACCGGCGCGATAAGAGAAAACATGCGTACATCTTCGGCAATTTCCGCGCGGTACAAATTAAGAATTTTCGCGTATCGAGCAGCGAGTTCGCGGTTTTCAACAAAGCGCAAATAAAACACCGCGTCTTCGTGGAAGCGGGCGTCTTCACCGAAGGGCGAATCAGGATTTACGACCCCCGTTGTGATTACATGTACACTGCCTGCTTCGCTGTACGAGAAGTGCTGTGAAAACGGAATAACCTCCGCCGGCTCATCCGGTATTAAGCCCAAGCCTAAATCCGCAGCATCAAATACAACCGCTGTCGCGCCGCCTGAAAGCGTAATCCCGTATGAATTTTCCGCGATTTGCGCAAAAGTAAGCCACGTTGTTCGTTTGGCGGTATTGTCCAAAAGATAAAGCTCGAAGCGTTCGAAAAATTCGCCGCTGATAAAAGTTTCAAACGAAAACTTCGGAAAAGTTTCCATAGCGCGGTTTTCAAACGCGGAAGCATTTTCGTCCGCACCGAAAACAAGCACAAAAAGCATAAGCACCAACAACGCCGCTGAAGACAGTACGATATTTAATCTCACAAAAACGCCCCCTGGAAATGCGAATCAATGGTTGAAATAACAGTCCGCCGATGCCTTGTAAACGGCTCGCTAATTGCGCGCGGGAAGCGTTCGCCTCCGGCTCACTGCGCGCCGCCGCTCGCCACAAGGCATTTTCGGCGGGCTGTTATTCGGAAATACAGATTCGCATTAGAATCTGAAATATATGAACGGATTAAATGTTTGCCCTATCAGCAAAATAAAACTCACGCCCGCAACGGCGACATTAAAAAACGCTTCGGAAGCGGGCAAGCGATTTTTCAGCCCTTCCCAAATCCGATAGGGCTGACGTGTTGAAAATATCGCGAGAACGGGCAGTATCCATATGTTTGACAAAAGCACATCAAGCGCGTGATAGTCCCAAAGCGAGCCGCCAAAGCCGAAAAATCTTGCCGATGCCGTTGCAAGTTCCGGCAGGTCGGTGAAATAAAACAAAACCCACCCGTACAACACAACGAGCAATAAGTACACGTGAGAAACAAGAGCCGGCAGTTTTTCCAAAAATCTGCGAAGCAAATATTTTTCAATCAAAAGTGCGACCCCGAAATACAGTCCCCAAATCACAAAATTAAGCGAAGCACCGTGCCAAAGCCCTGTTACCATCCAAACGAACATTATGTTGAAAATCGCGCGTTTCCGGTTGCCGCCCAACGGTATGTATAAATATTCCCGAAAAAACGCGCCCAAAGAAATGTGCCATCTGCGCCAAAAATCCGTTACGGATTTTGCAACGTAGGGATAATTGAAATTTTCCTTGAACTCAAAGCCGATAATTTTCCCGAGTCCGATTGCCATATCCGAATACGCGGAAAAATCAAAATATATTTGAAACATGAACATAATCGAACCGAGCCAAATGCCCAAGGCAGAAGCGTATGGCGATGCAAGCAGGTCATTTGCAACAAGCCCGGCATGGTTTGCAAAAATTATTTTTTTCCCGAGTCCCGTGCAAAAGCGGGTAATTCCCGCGCTTATCATTGCACGGGTAGTCGTTCTTTTTGTAAGCATTGCCTCAACATCTTTGTACTGAATAATCGGTCCGGCTACCAACTGCGGAAACATTGAAACAAATGTCAAAAATGCAACGGGATTGCGTTGTGCTTTTATATTTCCCTTGTACAAATCAACGGAATACGACATCGTTTGAAATGTGTAAAACGAAATACCGATAGGCAACGTCGGCGCAACGGTTACGGAAATGCCGACAAGCCCGAAAAAAAACTCCGTATATTTGAAAAGAATCAACAGCCCCAAACTGCAACAAAGCGAAATTACAAGCAGAACCGTCGCCAAGGGTTTACCGCGATGCCTTTCCATAAACAACCCGATAAGACAATCCGTTGACGCCGAAAAAATGATGAGCAAAAACCAAACAGGCTCGCCCGCCGAATAAAAAAACAACGAAAAAATAAGCAGTACAAAATTACGCAAATTAACTCTTTCTGCGGGTACTGCGAAATATGCAAAAATAAAAAGCGGTAAAAAAAATACGAGAAATGTCAGGCTCGAAAAAACCATACTGCACTCCTAATCGCGCACAGGCGGTACGCTGTAAATTGCGGGCGTGTAAAATTCTCCGGCTATACCGGCGGAAGCCGCCGCGCTGATGCTTGCGGTATGGTCGAAATGCCACCATTCCGAAGAAAGCGGTCGAAAACCCTCCCGTACAAAATAATCACGCATGTTCCAAATTACTTCATGTACGTCCCTTCCCGCCGCAGAGTTCCTGTTACTCGGCAAAACAGCCTCCGGACTCAGCTCGTGCATCGAAGAAGTTCCGTGTATCGAACTCGCGCTGTTTCGAACAAATGAATAATCACCCGTTCGTATAATTTCCTGCCGGTGTACAAGACCCATTGCCGCATCAACCGCACCGCCGAGCTGATGATTTGAACGCCCTTGCGAAATAAAGTTGCCGACACTCCATGCGCCGGTAAAAGCATTTGCAACATAAAAATCCTCGCGCACAAGTGTGTTTAGCGAATCCGCAACCAAACGCTGTGTTGACCTCGGGCGAAATACTTCGTAAATAACGAGCGTTTCGCCATTATCAAGGGCTGACTGTTGTACGCGAAAAAGAGCGTGCGCCAAGCTGTACATACCGGGTACGTGATATTCATAGCGACCCAATCGCTCATTAAAAGAATGTGCTTCATATAATTGCCGCCCCCAAACACCGGGCAACGGAACATAACTTGACGTAAACCTTGACGAACGCGCATTTGTAACGTTGTAGATAATTGACGGCAATACATCGGGCAAATTTATAAAACACCGGCGCGTTTCAACCCATCCTTCCGTACCGCTCGGAAGCCTTACCTCCCACCAACCCTCAACAGAACCATCCGTAATGGTAAATCCGTCACCCGGAGAAAGGCTTGCGCGAGAAGCGGAAGAGTTGTTCGGTTCTGCACGAAGCACAACATTTGTTGCCGCCCAACCGGTCGCGCCGATAACAGGCAATTCCAATGTTCCGCCCGATTCCCAATAAAACACGTGTTCAAGCGAATACGTTGCATCAGCCGAATAATCCCGCTGAGAGTCAACAGCATCAACAATCCCGCCCGGCGAAAGAACTCCGTCGCCGTCAACATGCGTAATTCTGAAATCGGGCATCTCAAAATTTGCAACCAAAAAAAGCAGCAACGGCAAAGCAGCCATCGCCAAAACAGTAATAACAATCAGGCGTATCATATCGCCGCTTAATCGCGGTCGCTTTTTTTGGTTAATTTGTTTGAGCAGGTCGGCGTTTTGATTTTGTTCTCGGGTTCGTTCATTTTTTAATTTATCAAGCGGCGCAGGTCTTTCATTTTTCATAATCCGACTCCCATATTTTTTTTACCTGAACTGAACTACGCCGGTTGCAACGTCCCACGTTCCCGACGTTCCCGTAACCATTGCCACCAATTCTTCCGATACAAAAATTCTGCCGTTTACAGTTTGCGCGGGTGCGTTTACGGTATGGGTTTCCCCGTTTATAACCACCACGCCCCGGTCGATAAACAGCGTTACACTGTTTCCGCATTCGGATTCAAGCACGATTATTCCGTACTCGTGCCATTCAACCGAATACCCGAGCCATTCAAAAACCCCGCGAATCGGCAGCATTACCCTGTTATGTGAAACAACGGGCGGCGTATCCAAGGGAATAATATCGGAGTGATAAAAAACCCGTACCCTTTCGGCGCGTTCCGCTTCGCGGCGAGCGATTTCCTCAAAACCGAACTCCAAAAGTCGTCTGCTTTGCTGTTGGCGCGCCGCATTGTTCGGTGTGTTCATAACAACCGCGATAACGCGCCGACCGTCACGTTCTGCCGTTACGGAATGCCCCCATCCGGCTTGACGCAACGAACCCGTTTTAAAACCGTCCGCACCGGGAAACACCGGCGAATGCACAAGCTGATTCGTATTACCGTACGTGTGTCCGTTAAATGTTACGGACGGCATGGCGGTGATTCTCAAAATATCCGGATAACGTGCTATAAACTCGCGCACAAGAACCGCCATCGAATACGCATTTGAATAATGCACTTCCGCACCGTGAGAATTTACGAACCCGGCATACATACCAAGTTCTGCGGCAACGCTGTTCATGCGCTCAACAAAAGCCGCTTCGCTTCCCGAAATATGTTCCGCAATAACAACACCGGCCGCATTCGCAGAAGGCAACATCATAAGCCGAAGCAGGGTTTCAACCGTTATGTATGCACCCTCGTTTAACGGAACAAATGAACCCTGCACCCGCCTGTTTTGCGAAAACCTTGCGGCGTTCGCGCTTACACGCATTTGCGTGTTAAGCGTAATGTTTCCCGCTTCAATTTCCCGGTAAACAATAAAAGCCGTCATACTTTTGGTTTTGCTTGCGGGAATCCAACGCTGATTCATGTTTTTGTCGTACAAAATTTCCCCTGTGTTAAAGCACATCACAACAGCAATGGGCGCGGTTGTAACCGACGCGCTTACCCCCAGCGGAAATAAGCCCGATAACACGCCCATGATTGCCGACAGCAAGAATAATTTTTTTACCATATCTGCAACACACTCCTGTGAAAGTTAAGATGCCGAACCGTAAAATCAAATCTGCCCCCACCACTCAAACAGCGTGTAATGAAACGCGCCCCAAGTACCGCCGGCGTGTGAGCCAAGCCCTATGCGCGTGGCGTTGGGGCTTAATATGTTATCTCTGTGTCCGGGAGAGTTCATCCACATATCCACAACACCTTGCGGCGTGTTGGCATCGCCTGCGCCGTTCATAGCAAGCGCACTCGTAATCCCGAATGCATCTGCCGTGCCGCGAGAGCCGCCGTACGGGCCGACATTATGCCCGAGATTGAGGTTGAGATTTGCCATTGTTTGAGCATAAAACCGTGCTGCCATCATCAGCGTGTTGTCTGTCGGCAATTGATTCAGTCCGTTTTCCGCTCGGATTTCGTTGATAATACGAACAACTTCCAACTCAAAGAAAAATTGACCGCCCATTGCTTCATATTCGGCAATCCATTCTGCTCTTTCAGCGGCGGTTAATTGCCTGTTCGGCAACGTTATTCCGGATTGCGGAATTGATGATGCCGGTGAAGGTGTCGGTTGCGGCGTCGGCTGAGGGGTCGGTTGCGGTGTCGGCTGCGGGGTCGGTTGCGGTGTCGGCTGAGGGGTCGGTTGCGGTGTCGGCTGAGGGGTCGGTTGCGGTGTCGGCTGCGGGGTCGGTTGCGGAGTCGGCTGCGGGGTCGGTTGCGGCGTCGGTTGGGGTGTCGGTTGCGGCGTCGGTTGGGGTGTCGGTTGCGCCGGCGTCGCCGCAGGCTGATTTTCCAACGTATACACAATTACGACCATTTCCTCGGAAGGAATCCACTCGATGCGAGTACCTAAAAATTCGGCAACGAAGCGCACGGGTAAAACGGTGCGCTGATTCTCAGTTGCCGGGGCAATATCCATTTGGGCGGAAACGCCGTTTACACGTGCGTCGGTGCGACCAATCCACATAGAAACCGTGTTGCCCTGCGCCGCAAGGTCAAGGCGTTCTTCTGCGCCGTCCCAACTTACAGAGTTAGGGGCGTTATTCGTCATTGCTTCAACCACGGCGCGAATCGGAAGCATTGTGCGCCATTGGCGCGTTACCGGAACAGTCCCTCTGCCGGGGTCAATCTCCTGCAAAACGTTATTCACGTTCATTTGCGGGTTGTTAATCCACATCATAATGAAACCGCGAGTGCGCCCGTCGTCGATGAAATCATCATCCGGCGGAATTTCAACACGCCGCCTTTCGCTCGGCGGGCCGACAACTTAACCATGAAAAATACACGCCTACACTTGTGGCTTCAACATGGTTAAACACAGGGCATAATCCCCACCAACAATACCCCCAAGCCGTATAGCCCTGCGCTTGAAACGACGATTTTGCAATGTCGATTTGGGCGTCGGTAACAGAAAACGGTACATCAAGGAATACCTCGCCGACAACGACATTTTGGCTGTCGATAATTTCGGCATCCAAACCTGCGACATCCCATGCGGCGGCTTCGATGTAAGCAATTCCTGCATCCGCCCCCGCAACAACCGGTGCAACAACCAACGACGACGCGACCATTACCATGGTCAGCAACACGGCGAAAATTCGCCTTCTTTTGAAACTTTTCATTTCTGTTCTCCTCCTCGTATTTTGTATATGTAACCTTACGGATTACATTTGTTGTGGTAACGATTACTGCATTTTCATGCGTTAATGCCGCGCACGGAAGTAAATGCGCCCCGGCTCCGGAGAACCATAGGTATAATGAAGAAGCTCGGAAACAGTAACCAACTGAAAGCCTTCTTCAATCAACCGAGGGATTACACGTTCCATAGCAAGAGCGGTTGTGCGGTGGGTATCATGCAGCAATATGATGTCCCCCTCCCGCACGTTTGACATTATGCGTTGATATATAACGTTCGCATTGCGGTCGCGCCAATCAAGGGTGTCGATAGACCACATGACAAGTGCGTATCCGGTTTCGCCGGCAACACGAGCAACTCGGTTATTAACAGCACCGCCGGGAGGTCGAACTATTGGCGGCGATTCCCCGATTAGCGCGTAAATTGCCCGGCTTCCCGCTTGAATATCGTAAATAATATCTGCGTCATCACGCATAGCCGTCATAATTTGATGGTGGAATGTATGGTTTGCAATTTCGTTGCCCGCTTCAAAAACAATGTCGCGACGCGCTTCCAACCTGCGCCCGACAACAAAAAATGTTGCCCTCGCGTCGTGATATTCCAAAAGGTTGACAATGTGTTCCGTGTGCGCCGCCGGTCCGTCATCAAAAGTAAGCGCAACCATGGGTCGCAAGCGAATATAAGGCACATATTGCGTTGAGACTCGTTCCGGCAGCCTTGTTGAAATTTCAAGTGTTTGAGTCCCGTTACTCCAACGAAAGAAAAAACCCAAATTTTCAACGAGGCAAAGCGGAAGCATCGTGTTATAACCAACAATTTGAGCCGGAACATTAAGTTCGCGGCTTGCGCCTTCGAGGGTGAATGTTGTACTGCCCAATGCGGTAACAATCGTGAAGCAACAATTTTTTAATGTAACGATGTCTTCGCTCCAATCCGCTTCAAAACCCAACAGTTCAAAGACGCCGGGAGGAACAAGCGCAGTGCCGTTTACGATAACAGGAGGTCGCCCTTCAAGTTCCGCAGGAACACCATCTATCGTCAAATTGATGGTGTCCTGTGCAAAAACTTTGCCATCGGCAACAAGCGCATAAGCAAATGCTATCGTGAGGAAAAGAAATATTTTTTTCATATACCCACCCCCTACTTGAAATTCAATTCGCGATAATTACTGCGGTGCTTGTTTCGGCATCCCACTCTGCGGTTCGTACGCTAAAAAACTCTTCGACAAATCCAAAAGGTACTAATGCAACGCCTTCCGTTTCCATCCATGGGATATCGGATATTTCTTGCCCGCCATAAATCAGAACAACTGCTCCCAACGCATTGTCCCACGCAACAGTTGCCCCTAAATGTTCCGCAATAAATCGCAACGGCATCATTATTTCATCGTTTCGGATTATTGCGGTTATGTCAAAACTTTCGCCGACAGTAATCCCGTTTGAGATTATATTTACCGTTATCGCAGGGAGGTCTGCTTCAATTTCATCGCTTCTGACTTCAGCCAACAGCAATCCTTCTGATGTTTCTACTCGCGCCCTTATTTCATATGTGCCGCTTCTGTGAAGTTCAATTTCATGGATAGCCTCCGCATCACTTACATAGCTCACCATATTGCCGTTCCTGTAAATAAAATACGTGTAAACTTCTCCAACAAGGCCTCGCCCGGTATGCCTTGTTTCAATTAAAAGCGCGTTACCTTCGGTAAGCTCGCCCGTTACAACCGCGACGGGCGATATATTTATCACAATTATATCGTCTATGACTGCAACCGAACCCTCGCGCGGAAAAACCGGCAGTTGTGCAGTTATCACTTTGTCGAGTATTTCGCTGTATTGTTCAGGAGGCGCAGCGGTAAGCCGTGTGCCGTGTATTGTGTTGAGAAGCACTGCCAATTGGTGCGACGAATACCCGTATGCGCTAAACCCGACAAACTGCCCGGAAAGTCCCGTTCTTTTCACATTTTCACGCGCAAAAGCAGACACTGCTTGCGGGTAATATACACTTTCCGAAAGATTTCCGATTACAATTATTGTATTTGACTGAGAATAAGGAATAAGCGGGTCTATCCGCGCAAGAAGCCTTGTGGTTATGGAAATCGTTCTGTTGAAATAGGTGTTGAGGTTCATGTAGTGGATATTGCTTATTATCACAAAGTTTGCAATGATAAACAGCACAGACCCCGAAAATATTCGTTTAACTGACACGCTTCCTTCCAACCGTTCTGCTAAAATAACCGCAAAAACAAAGACTAAAACAAATGCATATATCATTAACGTAGATGCCAAGTTGTCAGCTTCAAAAAAAGCGGAAAAATTTGCGGCAAAGGGAATAAGCGCGGAAATAAACAATGCGCCAATTAACCTGACACCCTTGTAATTTTTAAAAACAAAACCAGCAGAAATTAAAATAACAACAGCATACACAACAGCCAATGCGTTACTTGTATGATGGTAGCTGTAAAATCCGGAATGAAAAACGGCAAAGAAAAACCGATAAAATCCGGCATATACAAGAAATAAAATTCGAGGCAACTCTGAAAAATTGATGACATGCATTTCGTCTATGCCTCTGTATTCACTTAAAGGTATGCCCGTTATCAAAGTAACTGCTTGCAACGAAGCAAAGTAAAATAATCCGCCCGTTACAGCCAAAAGCAAAAAATTTATCGCATTTTTTCGCAGTGACCTAACGTCGCTGTCTTTCAATTGAACTATCAAATAAACCAAGCACAATACAAGAGCCATACTTACTTTTGATTGGTAAATCGCCATAGTCAACATAAGCAACAACCCGCCGGGCAAAAAACCGAATTTATATTTAAGCGTAATGTAAAACCCCGCCACAGACAGCATCGCCGCAAAATAATATCCTGCGCCTTCAATCAAATAACCGTTTGTATATGCTATGGCGGGAAACGTACACATAAGCCCCGCAATCAAAAACGCGCTGAACTTTCGCGTTACTTCAAAGACCTTACAAACCAAAAAAACCGATACAGCTAAGAATGCTAACTGAAACAAGCCAACCGCAACCGGAAGCATGAACTGATAGTTTATATTATTTATAACATTGTTAAACCATCGTCCTGACCCTACATTGTGACATGTAGCGATTATAAGCTGTAGGTCATCTTCGTTAATCAGCCTGTTCGTATATATAAACAAATGCGTAATAAACCCAATTATCAAAGCCGAAAAAAAGCCTGCTTTCCAAGCCGGCAATTGAGCATTCCAGAGGTCAATGAAAATATTTTCGTCGTTGAGCATTTCAAAATATTTGCGCATTGATTTTATCCCCTATCTCTCCGGTCTATCAAAAAAGCGAAGCTCCCTCGCCCCGACAATCGGTTAAATTGACGAGGCGAGGCTGTTTTTAATTTGTGGTAATTGCCGCTGTTCTTGTTGCGGCATCCCACTCCATTTCCGCACCGATTGCTTCCGCAAGCATACGAACAGGAACGAGCGTACGCCCATCAACCGTAACAGAGGACACGTCGAATATTTGTACCGTACCGTTGACCGTGATTTCGGCGGTATAAATTGTGTGGGATATGTTCACGCCGGGTGCGGTTAATGTGGCAATATTTGTTGCACCGTCAAATCCGACGTCCAACCCGAGAGCTTCGCCGATTGCACGAAGCGGAAGCATTGTGCGCCCGTGAATAAGTTGCGCAGGAACGTCAAAGGATTGCAGTACCCCGTTTATCGTTACGTTTGCTTCATTGGCGGAGTTGGGAGCTGTTATGAACGGCGGTACGGGGTGCGTCGGAGCGGAAGGGTGTTGTGTCAACAGCGTTTCCACTGCAACAAAGCCAACGCCGGCAGGTGTTTCGATACCAACAAGCCCTTCTGACAAACCGATAACCCTGCCGTAAATTGTGTCGGACACAATTCTGCCGGTCGTATCTATCAAAACGCTTTCATAGTCGGCAATTCGAACCAGCTGATGCCCCGGAGATAATGATGCCAACGGCGGCGCCCATGACAAGTTTTCACGAATGATGTTACCGTATGCATCTTTATGATTATAAAGGCGTGGTGAAACGGTCACTACTGCAATTCCGTTGCTGAACCTCGACGGTACAACACGCTCAAATCGCTCAAATTGCGGCTCAATTACCATGTTCCCGACTCTGTCGATAAATCCCCACCGGCTGAGTTCTCCGTCCGTATCCACTCGTACAGCAGATAATCCTTCGGAGAAAGACATGGCACCTGCAAATTGCGGCTCAATTACCATGTTTCCGCTTATATCTATGAATCCGGGCAGACCGAATCCCCCGGGTGAACCCCCATCATCAACTGTAACCACTGCCAATCCCTCGGAAAAAGCAGAAGCACTGAAAAACTGCGGCGGTATAACAAATTCACCGCTCATATCAATAAATCCCCATTTAATCCGCCCGCCTTCATGCGGCTCGCCGCCTATCTGAACAGGAACAGCTGCTAAGCCGCCGCTGAATGTGCTTCGCCTATCCCAATTCCAATCCCAAACCGGAACATCCATGACGATGTTAAGATTCGTGTCGACAAAGACCAAATCGCCGAATATATCATCGCCCCTTACCATCATTGCCAATCCGTCCTCAGAAAAGCGGCTGTTGCCGAAGCTGCCGAACATCACACTTAAACCCGCCACTGCATCTCGTCCGCCGGCAACAATATTTCCGCTTCTGTCAATCATTGCGATTACCCATTCGTTCGGGTCAACTATGACAATGGCATATCCGTGTGAAAACGAGTCGGGGGCGAACTCAATACCAAAGCCGTAAAATTGCGGCGCAATAGCAAAGTTTCCGCTTGTATCTATATATCCCCATCGCAAGTCATCTAAAGATGCCATTGCTAAACCTTCGGAAAAAGGCCGGGCATTTACAAACTGCGGCTCAATCACCCAGTCAAAGTCCGGATTGCCACCCTGCGCATACACCGGCGCAAGCATTGCCAACATCAACACAAATGCAAGTAAAATTGCCTTGCCTTGCCTTGCCTTGCCTTGCCTTGCCTTGCCTTGCCTTGCCTTGCCTTGCCTTGCCTTGCGCGCATTGCGCGAATTATTATGTTTTTGCATTCTTTTCATTTCCCCACTCCTCATTGTTTTTTGCCGGAGAAGTCTAAAAAGGTGTACCTTTTTAGACTCGCGCAGATTCGCCGTGTGATTACCTCAAATTGTCAACGAAACACGAAAAAAATGTGAAAAAGTGTTAAAATCGGTATTGACTTCCTTCTTTTCGTGTGCTAAATTTTGTGCGGGCAGGAGGTCTAAAAAGGTACACCTTTTTAGACCTCTATTATTTTTGTTCGCTCCGCATTTCCCGCAAACGATTAAAAAATGTTGCTCGTTTAAGCCCTGTTTGCTTCAACACATCGTCAAGACGGATGCTTCCGCGCTCCCAATTTTCCACCACAACAGCAAAATTCTCGGGACACCCTTTTGCGGGACGCCCGAGGTGTTTGCCCTGCGCCTTGGCGGCAACAATGCCCTCTGCTTGGCGTTCCAAAATATGTTCGCGTTCAAGCTCCGCTACCGCCGCAAAAATTGTAAGCATAAAGCGTCCCGTCGGGGTTGTTGTGTCGATGAGTTCTTTCAAGCTGATAAACTCCACGCCTTTTTTCGATAATTTCGCCGCAAGTTCAAGAAAGTCCCGCGTGTTTCGCGCAAAGCGGCTTATAGATTCCACAACAACAACGTCACCCCTCCGCACCTTTTTCATAAGGGCCAGAAGCCTCGGGCGGCGGGTGTTCTTGCCGCTTAATTTTTCCAAAAATATGCGCTCCGCCGGAATGCCTCGGCTTTTCATGGCGATAACTTGCCGGCATTCATTCTGGTCTTTCGACGAAACTCTGATGTACGCAAATTCCCTCATTTGAAATATCCTCCTGTATAAATTTAAAGCGAACAAAAGCACACCGCGAGGGCCGGAACCCCCCTTTTGCGGTGTGTGTTTGTTTGCTTCGCGATTTTCTTTTGCGTGATTCATTTTATGTGAGTAACCGAAGCCCCGGGAAACTTCGGAGGTTGCAGAGCTTTCGCTCCGCGTTGCCGCTACATATAAAAGGTGTGCACATGGGCGTCTGCATTCGGTCGGCCGTGTCCGAACGGGTCTGCCCTCTTTCATATGTTACGGCGGGTGATGCGATGGTACAGGTGTTACGGTAAAGCATTGTGTTACATGCAACCGTTATACAGCGGCTTCGGCACGGCTCGGTGCGGTCAGTTTCGGGAAACCCCTTCCTGAGATGGCAAACACGTCCTTTGGCATGGAAGCGACTGTGTGATTTCTCGGTTGCAGGGCAAGTATACTTCGACTCTCGTGCGTAGATATCCGGAACCGTTCCAGGAATTTTTCCTGGAATTTTTCCTGGAATCGTTCCGGGATTTATGTATAGTGAATCAATTTGATTTGCGTCCCGTCGGCGTCAAGTGCATTGTGGTGAGCGACCGGTTGTTTTCGGGTGTTTTTCCCGAAAACGACAACGAGCGAACCGCTTACGATAGCGAACGCCG
>WQVC01000010.1 GCA_009781765.1 Defluviitaleaceae bacterium
CCCGGTTGTGCAGAGTTTCGTTTCGCGACGCACCGGTTTTTGAGCTTTGTGTTACTTTGTTTACTTGATAGAGGCATGTCTCGGTTTGCATATGTTGAACCTTACATATCAAGCTCGCAGGTGTGGCAGATTTTTTGCCGTCCCTACGGGCTTTTTTGTTTTCGCGGGCGGCGGGAAAGTCCACACCCGCCTCCGCGCACTTTTTTTGAGGATGTGATGCAATGAGGGGAATGTCAATTATAGCCGAGGCATTATTGCACCTGAATATCGGCGAACGCATAAAGGAATTACGCGAATCAAACAACATGTCGGTGAAAGAACTCGCAAAGCAAATGAAAATAGGCACGTGCAGCCTGAGGATGATTGAACTCGGAGGCGTCGGCATTACAGCATACGACTACCTCAAGCTGCATGAGATTTTCGGCGTGTCATTGCACTACATCATTACCGGGAAGGAATTTGAAAAGAAGCCGGCTGATTGAGCTTTATTCCGGCTTCAAGATATCTTTGTTTTTCGCGCATCAACAAACGCAAATATTAACATTACCGCAAACAGCGTAATGTTAAGTACAAAAGGCAAGCGGCGGTCGAAATCGGACAGCACCCCCGCCAGATACGCAAACGGGCTTACAACCGCCAAAATCACCATGTTGAACAAGCTGCGAATACGAGCGCGTTCTTTGGGTTCGATGGCGTTTGCAACAATGCCCCCCATTCGCGGCATAAACAACGCGACTGCACATGCTTCGAGGAAAGTATAACCGGCAATCCAAAATAAATTTCCGTACGGCGAAGCGAGCAGAACCGCATTTGCCGCGATGTACAGCAAAATTCCGCTAATCAATATGTAATGCAGTTTAAATCGGCTGAGGCGCGTTTGCACGAAAAATAAAAACACAAGCATAACAGCCGCGCGAAGAATCGGAAAAAATGCAATCATCGACTCGTTGATGCCTAAATTTTGCGTGACGTACAACGCGAAAAAAGTTGACGTAACCATGAGCGTGATGTTTTGCAGGGCGTTAATTCCCAACGCGCGAAGCATTCGCCCCGAGCGAAAAATTTGCCCGAAAACGCCGCTGTATCCCGCAAACAGCTTAAAGAACGGCACATTTTTTGTTTCTTCCATGCGTTCGCGCCCGCGCGCTGTTTCCTTCGAGCCGAAATAAAGCAAAATTGCTTTGGCGGTCATGGAACAAAACGCAAATACATAAAGCCCGCGCACAACAAGAATCAGCTCAAATCGCCCTACAAGCAAACCGGCAATCGGCACAAAAAGCACGGCAAGTACGCCGCAAATATGCAGCCAATTATAAATTCGCGTAACCATCGCGCCGTCTTCGCCGACTTCGTCAATCCACAGGCATTCCCACGCAACTGCCGTAATTTGAATCGCCGAGTTCACCACCGCCGCCGCAAGAAACCACCAAAAATTTTGCGCAAACGCCCAGATAATCGCGGGAACGCTCCACGAAAAAATGTCGGCAATAAGAGTTGTAAGCCGTCGCCCGAATTTATCCGTAATCACGCCGCCGAAAAATGCCGTAATCATCTGGCAAACCCGCCCGACCGCAAGCATTATTCCGAGCTGAATATCTGTTACGCCCATGTGAAACATGTACAACGTTGCGAAAGGCGTAAACAAATTAAAAGGGATGCCCCAAAGCGGCTGCGCAAAAACGGCGGCTTTGGAGTTTCCCTTTAAATTTTTCAAAAATAAAAACATCTCACGCATGACGATGATTATATCCGATTGAACCGACGTCGGCAAATCCGGCAACGCGCCGCAAGTTGAGAGTGTTGAAAAATTACGCTTTCGCATATGCCGGGAAAATGACCTGAACCCGTCATTTTCCTGCGATGCCGGCACAGCAATGGCGGGCGTTCTCTGCCCGTACCCTCAAGCTATTTTTCAACACTCTCAACTTTTGTTCGATGCGTTCGCGGACTTCCGGCGAAAGCGCGTAACTTCCCAACAAATAGCGCGACGGAATTTCGCGGTTCTTCAAAGCGGATTTCATAATTGAAAGCTGTACATATAACGCCGGGTTTTCGCCGTTTTTTCCGCGCTTGATGAAATCTTGCGGGATTGCGAGAATTTGCCGCGCGGTAAACGTGTCGATATTTTTTTCAAGCCACGCGACCTCGGCGAGGGAAATTTTTTCGTGCAAATGCGGCGTTCGAACAATCCAAAACGCTCTTTCGGCGAAAAATTTTTCCGGGGTTAAGGCTTCAAATGCGGACGCGAAATCAGTCGCGGAATTTCCGGAAACGGACTTCGAAGGATTGCTTAAATCCGTAAAATTTCCGGGAAATCGCGCATTTTTCAGAAAAATTAAATGCACGTTTTTTCGATTTTCCGGAGAAACGGCGGCGGTGCAAAATCCGAGCCGATGCTTTACTTCCTCCGGCAAGTGCTTGTAAAGCTCGGCGATTACGTCGCGGGGGTCGGCTTCCGTAAGCACATGCATTTTTTTCGACTTTCTAACCAACTCGCCGGCGCGGTGCGCGAGTGCAGATTTCGCTAGTGCAGATTTAACAAGCAACTCCGAAAACGCATGACCTGTGTTCAAATTCGCCGCATCGGAAGGGGAGGGGAGATGCTCAACAGCGCAAAGCTCGCCGCCGTCGTAGGATGTTTCAAACGGCGTATGCAAATATTTTTCGATTTCCGCCAAAAATTCGCCGACTTTTTCCGGCGGAAAAATAAAATTGTGCATAAAAAAAGCGGCGCGTTGCCCCTTAAAATCGCGCCGTGTTGTTTTGCCGAAAAGCATTTTTCCGCAAGGCAAATGCGCAAGAGTAATTGCGTCTGCGCCGCCGTAAACGCAATACGGCCGGATATTTTTTTTCACAAAATCGTCGGAAAGCCCCGGCGATTGCGCAACGGTGTCGTAACCGTGACGTCCGCGCGTGTAGAAATGTTGTTCAATCATATTAAATTTTATGCGCCGAGGGCTTTTACATATCACAACGCGAATCAAGAGTTCACAGCGGATTTTGACGCAAAAAATTTTCTTGACAATGCCGTCCGCATGAATCATAATTCATTCAAGTGAATTTTGATTCATATTTGTGAACAGGCTTTCATCTTTCTTACACTCTCTCAAAAGGAGCAACACATGCCTAGAGAAACCTTTTTCCGGCTGCGCGACGAAAAGCAGGAAAGTATTATGCAGTCGGCGGTTCGCGAATTTGTTGCGCACGGCTTCGAACGCGCGAAAATTTGCGACATCGCAAAAAGTGCGCACGTGGCAACCGGCAGCATTTATCAATATTTTGCCGATAAAAAAGAACTTTTTATGTATTGCGCCCAATGGGTCTTTGACGTTTTGACGGAAAAATTCGACCTGCGCACAGCAGATATGGACATCTTTGAATATTACGAAGCGCGTCTTGCAAACCCGGGCATTTTAAACGACGAGCGCGAATCGGTGCTTTTTATGCAGGAACTCATGCGCCACCCCGATATGATGCGCCCGTCGATACAGGAAATGTACAAAAAAAGCGAAGAATTTATTTTGAGCTTGATTCAAAACAGCAAAAAAAAAGGGCTGATTCGCACCGACATCTCCGACGAAATTTTAATGGAATATTTTATAGCAGTAACCGAGCGTTTTAAGTTTCGTTGGATGGAGCAGCCGGATTTTGCGCAAACGCCCGCGCGCGAGGTTGAACAAATGTTGGAACTCTTAAAACACGGCTTGAAAGGAGGCGTTACGGATGAATGAAAAAATAGCCGAAGTAACCGGTTTGACCAAAGATTACACCATGGGCGAAGTAACGGTTAACGCCCTGCGCGGGGTGGATTTCGAACTTTACGCCGGGGAATTCGTTGTGGTTCTCGGGCCGAGCGGCTCGGGCAAAAGCACAATTTTGAACATAATCGGCGGCATCGACCGCGCAACATCCGGTAGCGTTATTGTAAACGGCACAGACATCGCCAACGCAAAAGAACGCGAATTTTCAAAATATCGGCGTTCGGCGGTGGGATTTGTTTTTCAGTTCTACAATTTAATCCCGAACCTTACCGCTTTTGAAAATATTGTTCTCGCGGCGGAGCTTTCGTCCGACCCGATTCCTCCGCAAGAGCTTTTGGAAGCAATCGGACTCGCCGACAGGGGCGGTTCGTTTCCGACGCAACTTTCCGGCGGGCAACAACAACGCATCGCAATTGCCCGGGCAATTACGAAAAATCCGTCCCTGCTTCTTTGTGACGAACCCACCGGCGCACTCGACCACACAACCGGCATACAGGTTCTGCGCCTTCTCAAAGATTTCAACGAAAAATACAAAAAAACAGTAGTAATAATCACCCACAACGCCGAAATCGGAAAAATGGGCAATCGTGTTTTTCATATAAAAGACGGCCTGATTGACAAAATCGACATAATCGAAAATCCGATTTCGCCGGAGGATATAAGCTGGTGATTCAATAAATTCTCGGGGCTTCGCCCCGAACCCCACCCGCTTTTTAAAAAAAGCGGGGCAAAAATTTTAACAAAATCGCGCGTACGCGCGATTTTATGAAAGGGTCAAGGGATGAAATCCCTTGCAGGGGGATTGGGGACAGCGTCCCCAAGGTCTTAAAACGGAGGTGATATATGTTATTCAGAAAAGTTTATCGTTCGATGTGGCGAAACAAGCGAGCGTATATCGCCTGCATTTTTCTTATTTCCGTAGGCATAATGATGCGAACGGCAATGGGCGCGGCATCCGACGGTCTTGAGCGGGCGAAGCTGAATTTTTACGATGAATATCGCTTGGCGCATGTGTATGCAAGCGTGGGCGCGATTTCCCAAAGCGACGCCGTCGGATTGCGCAATTTACCCGGCATTTCCGACGTCACCGCCCGCACGAAAACGGAAGTTCGCGCCGAGCTTGAAAACAACGACGAAATAATCACGCTGCGGATAATTTCATTCGACCCGGCGGAAGAAACGCGCCTGAATAATTTTCAAATGTCCGTCGGGTCGAAGCCGGTTCTTGCGAATGATATAGCCGTGAATTACATGTTTATGTCGGCGAACGGGCTTGAAATCGGCGACACGGTAACGCTGATTGTGCAAGGGCGAATTTTTAATTTCGAATTAACCGGTTCATTTCTCACGCCGGAATATGTATATATTGCGCCGAGTTTTACGGATATTTTGCCCGATAACGAAGCCTTCGGAATTGCCTATATCACGGCGGATGCAATGCAGAATATTACCGGGCGGCACGGTATCGCCAACGACTTGCTTTTCAGCCTGTACGACGGCTATGAGTTCGATGATGTTCGCCTGATAATTGAGGATGCTTTGCGTCCGCACGGGCTTATTTCCGTTACCGCCCGCGAAGACCAACTCAGCTACGCCCTTGTTGATATGCAAACTTCGTCGATGCAAGCGATTTCAATGTCGATGCCGCTTGTGTTTATGGGGATGGCGGCAGTGGTGCTTTATCTTATGATGAAGCGCATCATCGAGCAGGAACGTATGCAAATCGGCACGTTAAAAGCCTTGGGATTTTCAAACGTCACGGTAATTTTTCACTACGTATGTTACGGAGTAATTGTTGGGCTTGCGGGCGGCTTAATCGGATTTTTGCTCGGTGCGGCGATGTCGGGCGTTTATCTGGAAATGTTTTTGGAATTTTTCCTGCTGCCGGAACTTGTTCAGCCGCTTTCACCGATGTACTTGGTTTTCGCAATGACGGTTTCCCTCGGAACGGGAATATTCGGTTCGCTGATGGGAGCGGTTCGCGTTATAAAGTTGATTCCGTCCGAAGCAATGCGCCACGAAGCCCCCAAGCCTGTCAAATTTGATATTTTAAGCAAACTTAAATTTTTGAAATTTATTTTAACTTCACGCGGGCAAATGTCGCTTCGCGGAATTTTGCGCAATCCTGTGCGTTCGGGGTTTGTGGTAATCGGGGTTATGTTTTCGTTTTCGCTGTTGGTGGTGTTCGGAAGCATGGAGCATCTGATGGACGGGATGATTTATTCGCAATTCACAGACCAACGTTTGTACAATGTTCGCGTAACTTTGACGCATCCCGTTCCGTATAATCGCGCGATTGAAGCCGCAGAAGTTGTTCGTCATATAACTTTGGCGGAAGGGTTGTTGCAACTGCCGGTAAGTTTGTCGAACCGACATTTGCAAACCGGCGCGACAATCACCGGGATTCCGGAAGATGCGCAGCTGTATAATATTTTCGACACAACGCGCAGAACGATTCACGCGCCCCCCGCACACGGCTTGATTATCACGAACGGTCTTGCGGACGCGCTTAACGCATCGGCAGGAGATATTTTGTACGTCGAGTTATTACCCGGCGGCGGCGTAAACGTACCCGTCGTTCGAGTAATTGAACAGGCAATGGGCAGCGGCGCGTACATGGAACTTTCTGCGTTGGCGGCGTTGTTTAATCAGCCCGTTGCCGCAAACACAATTATTTTCAACACAGATAACCTGCCGTACGTGACATATTATTTTCGCAACAGCCGCTACACAGCATCCGTCGAGGACAAGGACACGACTTTGCGAAAATATTTCGAAATGATGGACCCGTACACAAGTCTGTACATGGTAATGAACATCATGGGGGCGTTGGTCGCATTTGCAATCATTTATAACACCGCGACGATTTCCCTTTCCGAACGCAAGCGCGAGTATGCAACTTTGCGCGTTTTAGGGCTTACCACCGATGAAGTTTGCGAAATCATGCGCTTCGAATATTGGTTTTTGAGCGCGGTCGGGATGTTATTCGGAATACCGCTTGCGTCAGTGTTGATGGCTGCGGCAAACAACATGATGGATACGGAGATGTTCAGTATGCCGACGGCGTTGCCTCTTGCCGGATACATTACGGGCGTTATCGGATGCTCCGCTGCAATTATGCTTTCGAATTGGTCTGCCAAACGAAAAATCGCAAAATTTGACATGGTTGAAGTTTTAAAAGAATTTTAATATTGCGGTTTGCCAAAACGTACGAAAAATTTGCGTACATGCATTGTGGTGCGCGACCGGTCGTTTTTCGGGTGTTTTTCCCGAAAACGACATCGAGCGCACCGCTCACAATGCATAGCAAATTTTACGTACCGAAGCGCAAACCGCTATAACGGAGGGATTTTTATGAAAAAGCCGATTAAAATTGCCGTGCTTGTTGTAATCGTGTTGGCGGTTGTTGCGGGCAGCGTGATTTACATGATGCAACCGACGCCCGTTCGCGTGACGGAAATGCGATATCAAACCGCCGTTTTGAGCTTCACGGAGCAGGGCGTCGTTGTTGCGCAAAACACCATGCTTGTTTTTGCGGGAGCGCAGGGCGAGTTGAACGAATTATACGTTCGCGAGGGGCAAAGCGTTTCTGCCGGCGATGCGATTCTGAGCGTAAACACCACCGCGCTTGAATTGCAGCTCATGCAGGTGCGAAGCGGAATTTCCGGGCTTGAAGCGCAGCTTGCAAATGTCGGTGCGGAGGCGACGAACTCTCGTCGTGCGTTGGAAACAACCCGCACAAGTCTGCGCGGAGAATTGCAGGCGATTAACGCCCAAGCGTCCGAGGCGGAGCGCGGCATTGCGAATCACCGCGAGGCTCTTGATGAGCAGCTTCGCGTTCAGCAAATTTTAATCGACCGTCACGAAGCCGACTTGGTGAACGCGAGCGAAAATTTTTCGCGCGTCGGAATATTGTACAACGCGGGAGTCGTTCCGCGCGTGGAATACGAAAATGCGTGGGCGGCGGTTGTCGCGGCGGATTCGGCAGTTGATGCCGCTCGCGGACAATATTTAATTATTGCCGCAGGAACGCCGCAATCCGGCGCGGAACATTTCGAGGGGATTCGCGCATCGCTTGAAGCGCAAATCGACGGAATCACGCGCGAGCTTGCAACCGACCGAACAACGGCGGCGCGAGCAAATTTCGAAGCACTCATCGCCGTCGAGTTGGCAAATGTTGCGCGGCTCGAACACGAACTTCAAAACACCGTCGTAACCGCCCCGATTGACGGCGTAATTACGACGCTTCATGCGCAAAATACGAATTTTATCGGCGCGGCGTTACCGGTTGCGGAAATTACCGCACCGGGAGCGCGGCTTGTTGAAGTGTATGTATCCACGCAGGATGTAAGCAGCATTCGCTACGGCGACGTCGTGGGCATTACTTTGCGGCAACGCGCCGGCGATATTTATTTTTCCGGACGAGTCGAAGAAATCGGCGACACCGCCGTTCCGCGTTTTACCGCGCTCGGCGTGGAAGAACGCAAAGTTAATGTGCGAATCGAACCCGATGTTCCGCAAGATGTGCGCTTCGGAATCGGATACGGCGCGGATGTGACTTTCTATGTATATCGTGCGGAAAACGCGCTTGCCGTGCCGCGAACCGCAATTTTTCGACCGGACGGCGGGTACATGGTGTGGGTTTTAGCCGACGGAACGGCGGAAGCCCGCCGGGTTACAACCGGAACGGAGCTTCGCACCGAAACGATTATAACAAGCGGGCTTGCCGAAGGAGAATTTGTCATAAATGACGCGAACAATCGCGACATTCGCTCCGGAGCGAGGCTCAGGGCTGAATAGGGACGGCGATTCGTTCGCCGTTGACGATAACCGCCGCAACGTCGTCGATGTCGATGGGGCGATTCGGCGACGCGAACCATGAAAAACAATCCGGGCCGATTCCGCCGCCGCCGCCGAGTATAGGTCTGTTGAACAGGCGACCTTCGTATTCAATGCGTATGTCGAACCACGGGAAATCCGACCCGTACTCGTGATTGCCTTCGAGGTATACGCCGAAGGGACTCAGCGACATGAAATCAATATGCAGGCTTTCTCCCGCTGAAACATCTCTCCAAACAATCGGGCGAATGCCTAAATCGCTTGTGTTTACCGTCATGCGCCAGTCGCCCTCAATCAGCGGCAAAATTTGCCCGGTGTAGTGTCCGAAATATTCGACGCGCAACATGACGAGTTCGATGCTTTCCGCTAAAGGCATACCGGGGTCGCCCTGAAGGCGCATTTCATGGTACGTAGTGTTTGTTTCGGCGTCGAAGTTTAAGCGTTGGCTTGTCATTCCGCCGCGCCCGACCGGTTCGCCGTCGATAAAGATTGCAAATGAGGGGTTAGTGTCCGTTGACAGGCGATTTTCGCCGCTGATGTCCTGCACGGAAACGTATGCAAGAATAATATGGTCGATTTGTTGCGCACCAACAACTTCGACGCGAATATCTTGGTCAACTGCGTAGGCGGGATAAAGCGGCGGAATCGCGAACTCGCCGAAATTCGCGTTGAAGCGGGCAAGAAAATTTTCAAGTCCGCCGCCGCCGGCAAAAATTACGCTTGATGTGATTAAAAACACTGCGACCACTGCCGCAATTGCAAATACTTTTTTCATGGGAAATTTCCTCCTGATAATTTTTTCCGGCTTCGAGGGAATGTGCGGCAACTCACACGCGTCCCCGGTGAAAAGGGGCTTTGCCCCCGGCTTCGAGGGAATGTGGGGCAACTCACACGTGTCCCCGGCGAAAAGAGGCCTCGCCTCCCCGGTGAAAAGGGGCTTTGCCCCTACAATCGCGCTTAATGCGCGTTTTTTTATGTTTTCTGTATTTATTTCGGAAAACTCGGGCGTGTACGCCAAAAGCTCATCGAGCTGTTTTTCCGATAATTCCGACGCTAATGGCTTGTGCATAAATTTCCTCCTTTCAGGAGCTTTCGCAGTTTCAACTTGCTTTGATACAGGCGATTTTCGACTTCCTTGACGGGAAGCGAAGTGTTTTCGGCAATTCGCGCCGGCTTTTCTTCAAAGAAGAATCGGCGTATAACGATTTCCCGATTCGGCTCGGTCAAGGATTTTATTGCGGCGTAAAGTTCGGCGTGGGACTCTTTTTCCATGATTCCGCTCAGCAAATCGTCGTCGCTTGCGGCAATGGCTTCCGTGAGTTCGGCGATTTTATTTTTCGACAGCCGCCTGTACGCATCAAGAGCCTTGCTCCGCGCCAAAATCGCCAGGTACGTTTTAAACGAACCGCGCTCGGGGTTAAACGAACCGGGATTTTTCCACACGTGAACATATACATCGCTGATGCATTCCTCTATATCCTGCGTTGTTCCCGTGCCGTTTAAAATACCCCCCGCCACAACCCACAGCAATTTGCTGTACGTTTCTATCATATGAAGAAACGCATCGCGGTCGCCGGTTGCGATTTTTCGGATTAACACGTCGTCTTGCAAAATTTGCACCCTCTTTCCTTTTTCTTCGCGCGCTTTGATTTATAGTACGACGACTCGCGTCGAAACACTTAAAAAAATTTTTAAAATCGTGCGAAGCGCGATTTTATGTCAAAGTTTTGATGAAACTTTTTCAAAAGTTTCCGGGGTTCGGGGCAGAGCCCCGAGACATTTTTAAACTACACTTGCAATTTTCCAAATATCGGTGTAGAATAAACTGTAAATACTATAATATGAGGGGGAGTATATGTGAACATACGTTTTATGGCACAAAACATGCTGATGCAGGACGGGTTTTTCAGGCGTCCGACAGTACCGCCCGCGTGGACAAATCCCGCGAATAACCGCAACACCGAAGCCGCGCCCGAAACAAACCCGGCGATAAGAACGGCAGGGCATAATATTCGCGCGGCAATGGATGTTTTGTCGGGCAGAAGTCAGTCGGTAATTGTCGGCTTGACGTCCGATAACGGCGTGGCGACGGTTCAGGTTGATACCGCTCGCACGATTGCTTCGTTAGCACCGCAAAATACGACAATCGACGTTCGGCAAACGGCGTCGGCGCAGGTCAATGAAGGCGACGACATCGACGCCGACGCACCTTGGCTTGCCGGGGATTTCACCTTCGAAATTGAAGCCGACGGCAGGGTCGAAGAATTTACCATCGCGGTAACGGCCGACGACGATAACGCCTCTGTTCAGCGGCGCATGATGGAGGCTGTTAATGCAAGCGACATCGGTGTTCGCGCGGCTGTTACGGCGGATAATACGGCCGGCACGAGCCGCTTAACATTCACCGGCACGCAAACAGGAGCGGAAAATTCCTTTGAGGTGCGCGATGTTGACGGCGGTACGCTTGCTTCCGCTATGGGCGTTACAGCGGCAACAACCGAAGCACGAAACGCTGTGTTTACGGTAAACGGCGGCTTCGAGCGTCAATCGCAAACCAACGAAGTGGTTCTCGGGGCGGGCGTTACCGCAACTTTGCAGGGTGAAGGCAGAACGGAAATCACCTTTCAACGTTCCGCAGAGGACACCGTAAGCGCGGTTACAGACCTTGTAGGTGCGGTAAATGCCGCACTTCGGAACGTAAATGCAAGCCAAGGTCGCGGGAACGCCGCATTTGTTTCGGATATTCACGCGATGAACAGAACATTCGAATCGTCGCTCGCCCGCGTCGGAATCGGCATTGCGGAAAACGGGCAGCTTACGATTGACCAATCCCGTCTGCAAGCCGCATCCGAAGACGGAAGCCTCGACAGAATGTTCAACAGCAACACGGGCTTCGCCGGCAGATTAAGCCGCATAGCCGATAATGCCGCAAGCTCTCGGCTTTATAGAAACACGCCGTCGCCGGTAAATGTCACCGCCCCGAACGGCTTCGATTTCAATAATGCAAACGACCCGTGGTCTATGCTGAGTTTGTTCGGCTGATATGTCGGGTTTGCAATAAAAAAGCAGCGCAGTGATGCGTTGCTTTTTTGTTGCGCAGGAAATTGCTCCGGCTTCGAGGGAATGTGCGGCAAATTATAGTGAATCAATTTGATTTGCGTCCCGTCGGCGTTAAGTGCATTGTGGTGAGCGACCGGTTGTTTTCGGGTGTTTTCCCGAAAATGACAACGAGCGAACCGTTTACAATGCATAGCCGACGGGACGCTTCTTAATTTGATTCACTATACACATTCCCTCGGTGTCCGATGCGTTGCTCTTCATCGCAAAAATCACTCCATTCTGCTCACTCGCCCGTTGACGCTTAATTCCCTGCTGTGACTCGTAATCACGGGCGTGTTCATTCCCATGAAACCCATGTAAACGGCGGTATTAAAATCGTCGGAATCAATAACCCGAACGCTCCTCCGCACGGAAATGTATTCCGTTCCCAGTGTTCCGGGTCGGCTTTGCACCGTCCATACATAGTGTTGACCCATTGCGCCCGCAAAAACGGCTTCGTTGGGAACAATCATTTGATGAACCCCTGTTTGTACGCGAAAATGTACGCGGACAAATTCGCCGCCGCTGAATTTGTCGCTTTCGGAAACAAGTTGAATATTCAGTGTGTCGCCGACAGGAGTTATGCTGTACACGAAGCCCCGGATGCTTATGTTCGAGCCGCTTTTATAAATGTTCGCTTTGCTTCCGACTTCGATAAATCCGGCTTCCGAAACGGTGGTCGAAAATTCTACTACGAAGCGATTATTATTTACGCCGATGGTTGCGATTTTTTCCCCCTGTGAAATAAATTGCCCTTCTGTTTTGTTTACGGCCGTTACTATGCCTTGGCGATTAGCCGTTATGCTTGCAGACCCGGACGTTGCAGCAAGGGCGGATTGGTCGGCGCGTAAATCAATTTGGGTTCGCTCGATGTCAAGATTTATGTTTCGGAGTTCCGACTCAAGCGCGAGTCGTGCGTCGTCTGCTTGGGCAGACAATCCTCTTTGCGCTGCTTCCGAATTTGCTTTCGCCCGCTCAAATGCTCGTTCGGCGTCGGCAAGATTTATTTCTGCCTGCCTGAGATTTTGCGCCGCTGCCCGCGCGCTTTCGTCCAGAGCAAGCAAAGCATCGTCAACCCTTCTTTGTGCGGCAAGAATTTCGTCCTGCCGACGAGCGGTTGCCGCAGATTCTGCCCGCTCCAGTATCGCCACAGCATTTTCGTAAGCGCGGGTTGCGTCGTCTGCGGCATTTTTTGCTTGCGCGACAAGAGCTTCCGCATCTTCTGCGGCTTGATTGCGCTGTTCTCTGTCTTGTGCGTTGAATGCGTTTCTTGCTTGCTGCAAATTTTCGGCGGCTTGCTCCGATAAAGCATTGCTTTCGTCACGATTAAGCCGCGCCGATGCAACCTGACTTTGAGCTGCATTTATTGCATCATGGGCGGCGGAAACTTCCGCCCAATCCGCATACGGGCCGAGAGTATTGAATCTTTGCCATGCTATATTGAGCTGTTGTTGCGCGGCGTCATATGCGAGTCGGTTGCGTTGCAATGCGGTTTGGGCGGCGTCCCGGGCGTTTTGATAATTTCGTGCATCAAAAGTCGCCGCAGTCAAACGTCTTGCGTCTGCAAGATTTGTTTCGGCGTTTTGCAAATCAAGCAATCGGCGTTCGAGGGCGATTGACGCTTCCTGTATGGCGAGCCTGTACGTGAAATCATCGAAATTGTCGTATTGCAGTTCATGCAGTGCAGCCTGCGCCAGATTAAGTTCGCGCCTGTTTCGTTCGCGGTCGGGCGATATTTGCGAAAAATTATTCGTATCAATTGACGCTTGCTGCGCTTGCAGAAGTTCCGCCTGCCGACGCTCCAAATCAGATGCGGCATCATCAACAGCCCATTGAAGCCCTTGCAGGTCATCGGGCGATATGTATCCCAATGTTCGAATATTATTTTGAATATCCGCACGTTGCATGTTCAGGCGCGTAAGCTGATGTTCTGTTCGTTCTATGTTGGTAAGCAACCCGGCAACAGCTTGTTCATTGGGATTATAAATTGCGATTACCGTGCCGGCGTCAATAAAATCTCCTCGGCTTATAAATATTTCATCAACCCATCCGCCGGAGCGAGCGAAAATATCAAATGTTTCCGAAAACTCCACCACGCCGCGAACTTCCAATTCTCTTGTAATTTGGCCGCTGTGCGTCATGGCTACGGTTACGCGCGGCAAGGAGAAGTTGTAAATCGTTCGTGAAAAAAACACCAACACCAAAATAACCGCGATATAAATATATAAAATTTTTCGCATTTTTTTCTTATTAACGCCGGTTTCCATAATCAACCTCCGTTACCTCAAGGCAGACAGTTTTACGCCTTGTTCAAAATATTCTTGTCCGTATAAAAAAATCCAGACCATCGGCAACATATAAAACACCGATGCCGCAAAAATTAAACCGATATCGCCTTGCCCTAATCGGTAAAGCACAACCGAAAGCGGTTCAAGTGCGTTATCGCGCAAAAATACCATAGGATGTTCAACCATCGCCCAACTGTCTGCAAAAGTCAAAATTATCAACGCCGCAACGCCGCTTTTTGACATGGGCAGAGCAATGTGAATAAATTGCTTGAAATGATTTGCGCCGTCTATTTGCGCCGCTTCAAAAATACTTGCGGGTATGCCTTTCATGCTTTGCCGCATTACGAACACGGCAAAGGGGCTGAAGCCGAGGGGCAATATGATTGAAGCGTGCGTATTTAAAATTCCCAAAGTGTCGGCCATAATAAAATTAGGTACGAGAGTTGCCTGAAACGGCAAAACCATCACGATTATGCAGACGCAAAAAATAATTTCATTGAAGCGTGATTTCCAAGCCGTAAACCCGTATGCCGCCAACGAACCGACAACAACGTGCATGGCAACAACGGACAGCGTTAATTTTATCGAGTTCATAAAATGGTCAAGATACGCGGGTGTTCGGAACAGCAAAGTATTGTATTGGTTCAGCGAAATCCGTTCCGGAATCAGCCTGTATTGTACATAGCTTATTTGCCCGATTAGTTCGTGGTCAAAAAAATCGTGTGTATCGCCGTAACTGCGTGCAATTTCGCCCGGCGTCATAAACGAATTTGTAAAAATAATCAGCAGGGGAATGATATATACGAAGGCAAACGCAATCAAAAATATTTTCACGACTATGTCCTTTATTATACTCACTCCCCGTAGTGCGATTTTTTGTCGATGATAAAAAACGCGACCATAAATGCGGCTATTACAAAAGTAACAACAAAAGCGGATGTCGTTAAATTTTGACGATTCAGCCACATAAATTGATTATTCATGTAATGTTGCAGCATGTAGATGCTTTGGTGCGGATAATTTCCCGACAGCATATAAAGTTCGCGATAAATCCGAAAAGAATTTATGAACGACATCACAAACATAATAAACAGCCCCGGCACAAGATAAATTATCGTAATTTTGAAAAACATACGAATTTTTCCCATGCCTTCTACTGCCGACCATTCGTAATATTCTTTAGGGATATTGGCGCGGGCGGCCAATGCCAAAACAAGATTGAAGCCGAGATTCTTCCAAATATATAATCCGACCGCAATGGTAAACGCATGGTCGGTTTGAAGCCAATCAGTGTTTACGCCCAACAAGCTGCTCACGAAACCGTTTGACGTAAACAGACTTTGAAAGAAAAATGCCGTGCTTGCGGTCGGAATCACAAGCGGCGACATAAAAATTGTTTTAAGCCGACCCATTCTTTTTAAGTTAAACAGCAAACAGGCTATAACCAACGGTATTGCTATGCTCAGAGGTATCGCAACCACCATAAATCTGAACGTATTCCGTGAAGCAAGGCGAAAGGCTTCGCTGTTAAACAGATTCGCAAAATTTTCGATACCCGTAAAATTTCCGCTGCTGTCTGTGGTTGCATATCCCAGTGACATAAAAAACGGGATTACATAAAATAATGCCACCCCCGCAAGACTCGGAATCAGGAAGGAAAACGCAATTGCATTTTCCTTCCCGGTTACGCGGGAAAGCAACGATTTTTGCCGAGTCCTGATTTTTGCCGCGTTATTCATTCAGGTAAGTAGTGAGCCTTGCTTGCAAATTTTGCGCCGCTTGTTCGGCAGTTACTTCACCGTCGAAAAAGCGCGTCATTTCGTCTCTTACGAAATCGCCGATGAAGGGGTCGGATGTTCCGGCTACGCTTAACCTGTCCGCAAGCGAATTGAATACCGCAAGGTTTGTTTCAAAGTCAACTCCTTCCGGCATAAAACCCAATGCCCGTTGACTTTCCAACATTGCGCGGCTGTTTGTTTCCGCCGCGTTTCTGTTTACCGGCGTAGCCCATATTTCCGGAGAAGTTTGCATTTCATACGAAAGCAAAAATTGAATAAAACGAGCGGCGAGTTCCTGATTTTGGCTGTTTGCGTTGATTGCCATATGATTGCGCGCGTTGGCCAAACCTTCTCCGCGTGAGTTGGTCATAACATTAAAACCTGTGTAGTCCTCGATGCCTTCGACGTTCATTACGATGTTGTGCAAAATGGTTTCAATAATTATCGGGGGCGTTGTCCATGATGTAACCATCATTCTGTCGGCTATCGGCTGAATGCTTTCAAGCAGATTTATGAATTTTTCGTTATCAACATTTGCGGTTCTGTTCGGCAGGTCGATGAATTCATCAAAGTAGAGTTCAAATATTCTGTAGGCGAAAGTGGTCGCGCTCATTCCCATCGGGCTGTGAAAAATCTCTAAATGCGGATATGCGTGCGCAAGGGTTATTACATCTTCAATCGTAAAGCGGTTGGGGTTTGTTTCAAATGCTACGTCGCTGTTTAACCTGAAAGTTTCGATATTGAAAATCAACGGCACTACATAACGCCCTCCGTTGTAGAGGTAGGCATCCAAGATGCTTTGATAAAATTCTCCCGGCGGAAAATCAATTTTGTTATTCATGTCAACGAGTCTGCCGGCATCCGCTAACCGTTGCCATGTAAGACGCGATGCGAAAATAATATCCTCGCCTCTGCCGCTCATTAAAGCTGTGTTCATAATTTGAGAATAACTTCTTGCATCGCCGACTGTAACGAAGGTAACGGTATAACGTCCGTCATGTTTTTCCTCGAACCTTCTTGCGGCTTCTTCAAAAAAGCCGTCTGCGAACATATCGCCGACCGCGATAGTTAATTCGTTGCTTGTCTGTGTTTCCGATGAACCGCCGCAGCCTGAAAGTGCTGCCGTTGCAATCATCGCAATAAGTAATAAAAATTTTTTCATAAAATAAATCCTCCTGTTATAGCGAACGCGCTTCTCAAACACGTTTGCATTAAATATACGGGCTTATCGGCCGTACTGAAATCATATCGCCGTCTGCGTTCATGCCGCCGAATATGCTTCGGCTGAAAAATAAATGTAATTTTTCGTCGTCCCATATAACGCAAGCCATAATTGCTTCCGCTACGGGCATCAGAGGCATCATCCACTCGCCGTTTATTTTTTGAACGGGCGAGGTAAGGGGGAATATCATCGGTTGAGTTTCGCCGGCATACATTCCCGTCAGCGTTGATTCGCCCCGCGTGAGGGTTATAATTTTCACCGAATTTCTTATTGTTGCGGTTTGTTCATCCCATGACACGGTGTAGGCAGATATATTCGTCGGCCAATTCGACGGCAATGCCAGATTTTCAAATACCCCGAATATCGGAACAAATACTTCGTTGTTGTGCATAACAGGGCGTTGTCCGTTAAAAATAATTTCGTTTCCGCTGACGACCAAGGGAATTTCCGTTCCGTTCGCAACCCCGATTTCTACTTGCGTCGGCGGAGTTGCGATTTCATAACCTTCCGGCACTATGAAATAACGCCTTCTTGCGGTTTCCTGCGAATCACGGTTGACTGCGTCGGTTTCATTTGATTCGTCCGTTCTTTGCTCATTGGTCGGCACGGTTGTTTCTTCCGGTGAAACAGTCGGTGCGTCTTCGATTGCAGGCGCATTAACAAATCGGGCTTGTTCCGGCAAAGTTTCTTCCGTTCGGAATTGCTCTGCAACAGGCGAAGTTTCTTCCGTCAGGAATTCCTCTGTCGCAACAGGCGAAGTTTCCTCCGTTCGAAATTCCTCTGCCGCAACAGGTAAAAATTCCTCCGCTGTTGAAGCGGGCGCACTTGCGTTACAGCCGGACAGCGCAAGCATCATCGTTGCGCCAACGATTCCGACAAACATTTTTTTCATGGTGTTCCTCCTCGTGATATTTAATTCGCCGGTATCGTAGCAGATTTATTTTCGGATTCGGCGATTCCGGCCCGAGCGATATCTGTCATGCCCCGAACGTAATTCCGCAGATTACGTTCGTGACAAAATCGAATACGTTCGGGCTGTTCAGCCGGAAAATATACAGCGTCTAAAGTATAATCAGGCGAAATTGCAGAGAACGCATTTAAGACGTTCGTGAAGGCGTTCGCTATATCAACACGGGAGGAAAAATTATGCCGGACATAATTATTTGCGACGACGATAAATTTATGTTGGGTCTGTCCGTTGAGGCGGCATTAAAATGTATCGAGAAAGAAAATTCCCGAATCGTTTGCGCCACGCAGGATTCTGCGGAGGTCATGCTTTATATCAAAAAAAATCCCGGCGACTATCTTTATTTTTTGGATATTGACCTCGGGCGAGCCGCGTTAAACGGCGTTGATGTCGCGCGGCTCATTAAAAAGCAAAAACCGCTTTCCAAAATCGTATTTGTTACAAGTCACGCCGACATGGCAACGGATATTTTAAAAAGCGGGGTTGAGGCGTTTGGTTTCATTGAAAAAACAGCCGACAGGGATAAAATGCTTCAAGCCTACAGAAAATACATTCGCCTTGTTTCGCAAGACGCGCCCGGCAACGCGCCGGCGGATGAACCTGTCGTAAACCTTTTAATCGGCATTGACGAATATTTGTCCCTGCCGGTTTCGCAAATTTTATATGTAGATACCGACAAAGCGATTTCGCATTTTGTTCGTTATCATACCGTTGACGGCTCGGATTTATCGGTGCGTGATACGATTGAAAATGTTCTGCAAAAATTAGGCGACGATTTTATGAAAAGTCATCGTTCGGTGATTATCAATAAAAATTATGTAGTTTCCGTTTCAAACGGAATGGTCAATTTTGCGGGAGGAGAGCAAGCGGATTGCTCCTTCCGCCTGAAAAATGATGTTATGAAAAAATGCGGGGTGAAAAAAGCATGAGTTTGGAAATGTATTCGCATTACGAACTTACTGAACAGGGACGGGAATATATTCTTGCAGATTTCCCGCCGCTTCCGTGGTGGTGGACAGTAATCCGCATTATATACAGAAGCGATTTTTCGCCGGTTATAGTATTTTCTTTTTTATTTCTCCTCGGCATTATTGCGAACAGGTGGCAGCGCAAGCCGATTGAGATTGCATTTTCAATAGTTGCCGTTGGTGTCGTCCTGCTGCCAATGTATTTGTATACCACCGGAAGCGTCAGTATGTTTAACCTCGCGGTGGCTTTTGTAATGACGGCTACCGTATTTATTTTGAATTTTGTAAAATTGTCGATTTTGGATTATGCAATCATGTTTTCCGGTTTCGCATATTTAAGCAGATTTATCGGAATTGCCCAGTCGTTTATACATATCAGAGGCAGTTTTGGTTTGTCGGTAGCGGCGTTGGTTGTAATGATTACAATTTCGGCGGTGTATAAAATTCGGTTGGGGCGGCTGAACGGAAATTTATTTTATTGTTGGTTCACGTGTATGCTTGTTTTTATCAACGGATACATAATGAGCCATTTATTCTCAAGCCATGTGCTTCAATTAGGGCAGGCGCAAGTAACAAGAATTGCCGCGTTGTCTGTTTGGGGTGTTGCTTTGATAATTGCTTGCAGCCTCAGTGCTTTGCTTATTTATGCCGTTAAGCGGCTGTTCAAAAAACATTTCGACAACATAAACCGCATGGGAAAAACTTATCCGCTGATTGAGCGGTTTATAATTTTAAATTCTGTCGCAATATTGTTGCTTGTTGGGGCGGCGTACTTTTTTTTCGGAAGATTGGAGCTTGTAAGCGACCCTGTTTACACTTTTATTTCTGCCAGGCAAAATCCTGTTTTTGAATACACCAATCTGATTTTACTTTTCACCATGATTTTGCAGCTGTCTTTTATTACGATTGTTTTCCGGATGACGTGGCTGAGGGATAATTTGAAAATCACAACAATGGAAATTCAAAGCCTTGCTGCGTATTCGTCCGGTTTGGAAAAAAATCTGAATGATATAAAAAATATCAAGCATGATGTCAAAAATATTTTTCTTACAATGGGAAATTTTGTTGAGCGCAGCGGCGACAAAGAAATGCAAGACTTTTACAACAAAAAAATAAGCCCCTTTGCCGTTGATGAAATTGTAAAAAATGATTTGCTGGGCAAATTGGCGGGGCTCGGTAACGAGCAATTGAAAGCATTTTTATTTTATAAAATATCGCAAGCGGTTGAACATGATGTTAATGTCGATTTAGAAATTTTGACTCGGGTGACTGATTTTGAATCCGACGGAAGGATTGAATTTATTGACCTCGTGCGGATTTTGGGCATACTGCTTGATAACGCCATCGAGGAGTGCATAGAAATTCCCGACGGCCGAATTTTTATCAAAATATCCGGAAACAATGAAACGATTTCCTGTGCGGTCAAAAATACGGTTCGGCAGGAAACAAAAGAAAAGGGCATCCGACCGGGCGAATCCGCAAAAGGCAAGGGCAGGGGAAAGGGACTTATCGGAATCCGAAGTATTTTACTAAAATACGATACGGTTTTGCTTAATTCGTATTTTACCGAAGGTTGTTTTGTGCAAAACTTGGTTATTTATAACGCGAATCAAGGGTAGGAAACAACGCCCCGCCTATGCCCTGTAAACGGCTCGCTCGATGTCGTTTTTTCGGGGAAATCATCCGAAAAAACGACCGGTCGCTCGCCACAAGGCATTTACGGCGAGGCGTTGTTTTGAACTCTTGATCCGCGTTTATAGTGAATCAATTTGATTTGTCGCACATTCTGACGGTGCAAAAAAAAATCCTATCAACTATGTTGGTCGATAGGATTTTTTATACGGAGTTGACGGTGCGTTCACTTTATATCAGAACCGCGCCTTTATCCGCGCCGGTTACGAGCTTTTCGTATCGTGCAAGATAGCCTTTTTTGCCGGCCTTGGGCGCAGGCGGTTGCCATTTTTCGCGCCGCGCGGCGATAACATCGTCGGGAACGTCCAAATGAAGTGTTCCGGCGTTGATGTCGATGTCGATTTTATCGCCTTCTTCGACGAGAGCGATTAAACCGCCGATTGCAGCCTCCGGCGAAACATGTCCGATACACGCACCGCGTGACGCACCGCTGAATCGTCCGTCGGTGATAAGCGAAACTTCTTTGCCCAATCCCATGCCCATCAGTGCGGCGGTGGGATTAAGCATTTCGCGCATACCCGGTCCGCCTTTGGGACCTTCGTAGCGAATTACCACAACGTCGCCGGGTTTAATTTTATTGGCGTAGATGGCCTCGGCGCATTCTTCTTCGGATTCAAAAACCCGCGCGCGCCCGGATGTTTTCATCATTTCGTCGGCAACGGCACTGCGTTTTACGACGCTGCCCTGTTCGGCCAGATTTCCGGTAAGCACCATTATTCCGCCGACATTGGAGTAGGGGTTTGCGGCGGGACGAATAACTTCCGGATTGCGATTAAATGCGTCGGCGATGTTTTCGCCTAAAGTTCCCGCCACGGTGATTTCGTTCAAATGAAGAATCCCCAACGTCGAAAGTTCTTTTAAAACAGCGGAAACGCCGCCGGCATTGTGCAAATCCTCGATGTGATGCGGCCCGGCCGGTGCAAGACGACACAAATTATATGTCCGCGCGGAGATTTCATTCGCCAAAGTAAGCGGCAAATCCACGCCGGCTTCGTAAGCAATTGCGGGCAGGTGCAACATGCTGTTTGTGCTGCACCCCAGAGCCATATCGAGTGTAAGCGCGTTCAAGAACGCATTTTTCGTCATAATGTCGCGCGGGCGGATTCCTTCATTATAAAGATGCATGATGCGTGTGCCGGCTTTTTTGGCGAGACGAAGTCGTTCCGCGTAAACAGCGGGAATTGTGCCGTTGCCCGGCAATGCCATGCCGAGGGCTTCAGTTATGCAGTTCATGCTGTTTGCGGTAAACATGCCTGAACACGAGCCGCATGTGGGGCAGGCGTTATCTTCGTATTCCTGCAAAATGTCATCAGTGATTTTGCCGACGGCGTGCGCGCCGACAGCTTCGAAAGTTTGCGACAGGGATACCGCACGTTCCTCAACCCGCCCGGCAAGCATCGGTCCGCCGCTGATTACAATTGCGGGGATGTTCAGTCGCGCGGCCGCCATTAACATTCCGGGTACGATTTTATCACAGTTCGGGATTAAAACTACTGCGTCAAACGCATGTGCAAGCACCATTGATTCAACAGAATCGGCAATCAGCTCGCGGCTGGGCAGGGAATACTTCATTCCGATATGCCCCATCGAAATGCCGTCGCACACGCCGATTGACGGAAATTCTATCGGCGTTCCGCCTGCGGCAATCACGCCTTTTTTAACGGCTTCGGCAATGCTGTCCAAATGTATATGTCCCGGCACGACCTCGCTGTGGGCGTTTGCTATGCCGATAAGGGGTTTTGCAAGCTCCTCGTTGGTGTAGCCCATGGATTTGAACAGCGAACGATGCGGGATGGATTTGTTTCCCTTTGTTACAAAATCACTGTGCATTTTTTTGCCTCCTCTTTTGAAACGAAATCAAACTTGCGTGTCACAAAAACAACCCTGCTCGAATTGAGCAGGGCGACTCTTAGCTATAGAAAGAGATTGACCTACTTGCCGTTTACGGCATCACGAAGTTTTTTGCCTACTTTAAAGCGGGGTGCTTTTGAAGCGGCAATACGCATCGGTTCACCGGTTTGGGGATTGCGCCCTTCGCGCTCGGCGCGTTCGACAACGTCAATCGTCATAAATCCAACCAGTTGTACTTTGTTTCCTTCTACTAACGCATCGGTAACAACGCCTTCGAAGGCCGCCAAAAATTTCTCCGCGTCCTTCTTGGTTAAGTCAGCCGCCGCAGCAACCGCCGCAATAAGTTCCGTTTTGTTCATTGAAAATCCTCCTTATATATGTGGGGGTGAGCACCTCCCAGTATATATATATGCTTGATTTCTGTTTGTCAAGGAAAATCCGACAAATATATATAAAATGTTCCTGTGTGACACTAAAAATGATAAATTCTTACAAATTTCACGCAAGAATCACACGCTACGCATAACTTCCGTGCAACACTTCGGACAGATGAGTTTGGCATCGCCCGGTGAAAACCGCGCCGTCGTCCACGATTAAAGTGGTTGTTACAACGTTTCCGGATACGTCAGCGGTTGACGCAAGGTGAATCGTGTTTCGACATTCAATATTGCCGAAAATTTGACCCGCTATACGCGCAGAACCGGAGGCTATGTTGCCGTCTACGCGCCCGGTTTCGCTTACGTTAATCAGACCCTCAATTTCGATGTCGCCGATAACCGTGCCGTCAATGCGCATGGATTCGGTTTCCGAGCAGGAAAAACGCGCTGCGTGAATTGTAAAACCTTGTCCGATGACTGTGCTTGTGGGTTTCGAAAATTCTTCTTTGTTCATATGACTCTCCTTTTATCCTGTTTGGTGGTGTTCAAGCAAAAACGAAACGGGGTTTATCGGCGAACCGTTTCTGCGAACTTCGTAGTGTAAATGAGGCCCTGTGCTTCGCCCCGTGCTGCCCACAAACGCGATTATTTGACCGCGTTCCACGCGCGCGCCCTCGCGAGCATCGTTGCGCGTATTGTGCGCGTATTTTGTTGTAAGACCGCCTCCGTGGTCGATTACCACAACGTTTCCGTAGCCGCCCTGCCATCCGGAAAAAATAACCGTTCCGCCGCCCGCTGCTCGAATCGGCGTGCCTGCCCGCGCGGGAATATCAATGCCGTTATGATGCTCGCTGCCGCCGCCGCCGAAGGGGTTTCGACGCCAACCGAACGCCGACGAAATTTGACCGCGAACAGGCCAAACGGTCGGATAGTTAAGCAAATACGGCTCGATTGCTTCTCGTACCGTTTCAATGTCGCGCAAAAGAACCCGTTGTATTTCAAGTTCGGCCTGCAAAACGATAAGTCGGCTGAGGAGTTCGCATTCCGTGGGGACAGGGGAGGTCATGCTCAGAAGCTCAATGCCGGGGTCAAATTCCGCCCCTAAAACCTGTTGCGGCAGCAACGATTCGCGAAGCGCGTTATGAGCCGCTTCCATTTCCGTAAGCCTGCTTGCAATAGGCGGAATTACCCGACGGGAAGAAAGCCCCGTAACCATTTCCTGCATATCCGTTTCGAGGTCGCGAATTTGCTCCTCGATTTCATCAATTAAATCCCACACGTTTCCGAGCGTGTCTTGGTGGCGACGTTCTTGGCGGTACATTTCAAGTTGTGCGCGCATTTGTTCTTCGGAAAGTTGCTCGTACATTTGAACCGTTGCGTCAATCAGTTCACTTTGAACCTGTTCGGTTTCCTCGCGGAAGGCGTCGAATGCCCCTTGTGTTTCATCAAGGGTGGTGTTCAAATTGCGGTAAATACGTTGGAAATACATGCTTCGCAGATAAAATCCGCCGATTACGGTGAAAATTATAAAAAACACCGCAACAAACCCGTACAATACAACCCTCGGTATGCGCAAACTGCGCGTTTTCCCCGTGCTGTACGACGGTACAAGCATTAGAGAAATGTACTTTTTGGGGTTGTGGGACTTTGTATTTACAAGCTCGCTTACTTTTTTGACTGCCGGTCGTTGCTCGGGCTTACTTCGCCTGAAAAACATTTATGGCACTCCTCAATATTAGACCTCATACGAACAAAAAACGCAAGAAGTCTTTTTTGTTTGTTGCTTTTATATAACATAATAAAAATTTTTTTGCAAGGAATTTTAACAAAATTTTAAAATTGTGTTAAAACTTTGTTGCGATAAAAAATTTTGCAAAACCTATCGGCAACCGCTCAGCTACCGAATAGGTTTTTTTTAAAATTTTTTTTGGGGGCTTTGCCCCCAAGCCCCCACGAACTTTTTAAAAAAAGTTCGACAAAAAATTCAAAATCGTGCGAACGCACGATTTTAATTAAAGTTTTTGCCCCGCTTTTTCCAAAAAGCGGGCGGGGTTCGGGGCAGAGCCCCGAGGTCTTTATTAAAAATTGATTTCTGCGACGC
Source organism: Defluviitaleaceae bacterium (assembly GCA_009781765.1). GTDB lineage: Bacteria > Bacillota > Clostridia > Lachnospirales > WQUN01 > WQVC01. Next base: position 24,944 of record WQVC01000010.1, read on the forward strand.
GCTGTGATATATACCACTCACAATATATGATTCGGAGGACAAGAGCATGACAGCATCAGAATATGTAAGCAAATTGCGAAACGGTTGGAACTTGGGAAACACGCTTGATTCATTGCCGGACGAAGGCGAGGATTTTTCTCCCGTCGGGCAGGAAACGGCGTGGGATAATCCGAAAACAACTCAAAAAATGATACAAGCCGTCAAGGATGCGGGGTTTGATTTTCTTCGCGTTCCGGTGAGTTGGTGTACGCAAACGGGTGGTGCGCCGGACTACACCATTAAGGAAGCGTTTTTTTCGCGGGTGAAAGAAGTCGTGGATTACGGAATCGATTTGAACATGAACGTGATTCTCAATATGCATCACGAGGATTGGCATTTTCCGAGCGATGAAAAATATGTAAAGGCGCGAATGACGGCGACCTGGACGCAGGTTTCCGAATTTTTCGGAGAATACGGGCAAGAGTTGATGTTTGAAACCATGAACGAGCCGCGACAAGTCGGCACAGACGTTGAATGGATTGGCGGCGACGAGGAAGGTCGGCGCGTTGTGATGCAAATGAACAGCGATGCGGTGTGTGCGATTCGCGCAACGGGCGCGAAATTTCCGCAAAATGTGTCGCGGAAAATTCTTGTGCCGACCTATGCCGCAAGCTCCGCAAACGAGGCAATCGCGGACTTTTCTCCGCCTGACGACGAAAATATAATTGTATCCGTACATGCGTACATTCCTTGGGATTTCGCGTTAAGCGACGACCATGCGAACAATCGTTGGACTGAGAGTTTACAGGGCGAAATTGACGAACTTTTCGAGCGTCTCGATAAAAAATTCCTTTCGAAAAAAATCCCGATAATAATGGGAGAATGCGGCGCGAGAAAAAAATATGACAACGAAGACGACCGCGCGGCTTGGGCGGAATACTATACAAAAGTTGCGCGAAAATACGGCGTTCCGTGCGCGTGGTGGGATAACGGCTACTTATCCGGCGATGAAAAAACCGAGGTTTTCGGCTTGTTAAACCGCCGAACTCTCGAATGGGGCTTTGAAAAAGTCGTAAAAGCCTTTGTCGGGTCATTGTAGGATGTTACAAATGCCCGTGGCTTCTACTCCTCCCCCTCTTGTCGATTTTGCATAAAAAAATGTTTGACACGACAGGGTCGTTCCGGCATAATTGCAAAAAAAGTATTTAAAGTCCATGGGGGACGTCGAATATGAAAATTAAGAGGATTGTTTGTTGGTTGACGGCATTTGTGATGATGGGCGGTTATTTTTCGGCGTTTTCTGTTCGGGCGCAAGAGCCGGACGTTGGGGTTTCGCTTGAAGTTGCCGCCCTTGAAAATTTTGAGGAGATGCTTGCGGCGTTCGGAACGCGGCATCATTTCACCGATTTCCTGATTGATACCCTTGAAATGACGCGCCCTGAAAATGCGGAAGATTATCGCGAATTTACAGAGGAAGTTTTCCGTAACGTTCATGCGATGCGCCCCGCTCTTGCGGAAGATATTATAATTGAAGCGATTGATTACGTGACGCTTGAAGGCACAGAGCGTCGTGTTGAATCGAATTGGCGCGATATGACGGGGAACTCCCTTTGGACGGGCGAGCAGGGCGTAGTCGAATGGGAATTTTACGTGGCTGAAGCAGGGTTGTATAATTTGTCTGTGCTTTACTACTCGTATCCGGGCAGAAGCTCCGACATTCAACGCGCGATTTTCGTTAACGGTGAGTTGCCGTTTTTTGAAGCTAATCCCGTTGAACTCAGGCGCACATGGGTAAATTTGCACGATGAAATCCAACAAGACAGCTTGGGCAACGATATGCGTCCCGTTCAGGTCGAATATCACAGATGGTACGAGGCGGTTATCCGCGACTCCATGGGTACATACAATGAGCCGCTTTTGTTTTACTTCAACGCCGGCTACAACCAAATATCTTTTGTTGCCCTGCGCGAACCGATGATGATTCGCAGTCTTCGCATACATCAGGTTTCGCAAACGCTTTCGTATGCGGAACTTGCGGAGCAAAGGGTTAATTTTCCGCGACCCGGCGTTGCAACCGTCGCGCCGATTCGCGTCGAAGGTCAAGACGCGGTGCGTAAATCTTCTCCGATGCTTGCGCCGGGTGCGGATACCGGCGGTCCGGGTGTGTACCCCTACGACGCGCGGTTTATTCGCATAAACCATATCGGTGGTGGTTCTTGGAGCGAACCCGGCACTTGGATTGAATGGGAAGTTTATGTTCCCGAGGAAGGGCTGTATTCGATTGCGATGAACGTGCGGCAAAATTTTCATCGCGGTTCGAAATCATTCCGACGGGTGACGGTAAACGGCGAAGTTCCGTTTTCCGAAATGGAAGCGGTTGCGTTCGGGTTTCAAAACGGTTGGCGCATGGAACGCTTGGGCAACGACGACGGATATTACATGTTTTGGCTTAATGCCGGGGTGAATACTGTTCGCATGGAAGTCGTTTTGGGCGATTACGCGCCGTTTTTGCGTGAAATTCAGCAGAGTGTGATGAACCTTAACGAGTTGTACCGGCAAATTACAATGATAACCGGGCTTACGCCGGACGTTTGGCGTGATTACAATATTAACGGACGCTTGCCGCATCTTCACGGCGAGCTTATGTATGAGCGCATACGGCTTGAGCGAATTTTCGACGAACTCGTGGAATTATCCGGCGAACGCGGCGGTCGCGATGCAATTGTTCGAAATATGGCGAATCTTCTTTCGCGCCTTTACGGTGATATTGAGGGCATTCCCCGCAGAATTAACGATTTTCGAATAAATATCGGCTCGCTCGGAACGTGGATGATGATGGTACGCGAGCAAATGCTTGCCGTTGACGCAATTTATATCCTGCCCCACGACGCGCCCACTCCGAATAACGGACGCAGTTGGTGGCGGCAAATTTTACATGAAATTTTAACGCTGTTTTGGTCGTTTATTATTGATTACAACACCATCGGCACGGCAATTGACGGCGAGGACGCGCGAAATATCGAAGTCTGGATAGCAACCGGGCGCGACCAGGCGAATGTTATAAAATCGCTCATAGACGAGAGTTTCACCCCTGAATATAACATCGGGGTGGAGCTGATGCTTGTTGATATTGCGACGCTTCTGCCGGCAACCGTTGCGCGGCAGGGGCCGGACGTCGTGCTTTCAATTTGGAACACTCTGCCCATGGATTACGGGCTTCGCGGTGCGGTTGCGGATATTTCGCAAATGCCCGGCTTCGACGAAGTTGCTGCGCGATTCCACCCTGCCGCAATGGAACCGTACCGTTTCTACTATGACGGCACGGAGCGCGTGTTTGCCTTGCCCGAAACAATGACTTTTCCGATGATGTTCTACCGCAGGGATATTTTGCACGACATCGGACTCGAACCGCCGGATACGTGGGATGAAGTACGCAGCGCGATTGCGCATTTGAGTCAATATCACATGGAGTTCGGCATACCGGTAAACGCGCCGGGCAATCCGCCCATAGACATCTCACACGAAACGTTCACGATGTTCCTGTTCCAGGCAGGCGGCACGCTTTATAACGAGGACAACACGCGCTCGGCGTTGGATTCTTACGTTTCGCTGAATGCGTTCCGCGATTTTACAAGATTTTTTACCGACTACAATCTGCCGGAGGAATATAATTTCATCAATCGTTTCCGTATGGGTGAAATGCCTTTGGCGATTGCGGATTACACAAATTACAATGTTTTGCAGGTTTTCGCGCCGGAAATTCGGGGGCTTTGGGGCTTCCGACCGGTTCCCGCAACGGTGCGTCCGTGCGGTGAGGTGAGTCGTGCCGTTCCGGCCGGCGGAACAGCAGTCGTCATGCTTGAAAATACGGACGACAAGTACGCCGCATGGGATTTTATGCAGTGGTGGACGTCCGCCGAAACGCAAACTCAATTCGGGCGCAGAATGGAAGCGTTGATGGGTGCGGCGGCGCGTCACCCGACCGCAAATGTCGAAGCGTTTTCGCGTATGCCGTGGCCGGTTGCGGACTACAATCAATTGCGAGAGCAAATGCAATACGCCCAAGGTTTGCCGCAAATACCCGGCGCGTACTTTACACCGCGACAAATTCGCAACGCCTTTTTCACCACGGTGACACTGGAGGAAGTTTCTGCCCGCGATGCACTGACGGATTTCACGCGCTTAATCAACGACGAAATCCGCGCGAAGCGTCGCGAGTTCGGAATGACTTATTAAGGGGGTTTTCGCGTGGACTACAAAGACACAACTTGGTCGCTGATTAAGAAAAACCGCCAAAGTTATGCGCTTATGGCACCGTACTATATTTTATTTTTCACGTTTACGATTTTGCCGGTGCTTATGGCAATCGCGCTCAGCTTTACGAGCTTTAACATGTTTCAGTTTCCGACGTTTGTGGGATGGCAAAACTATACGCGCCTGTTTTTGGAAAACGAAATTTTCATAATCGCGCTGCAAAATACAATAATTTTTGCTGTTGTAACCGGACCGCTGAGTTTCATATTGTGCTTTGTTTTCGCGTGGATTATCAACGAGCTGCCGCCGAAAATTCGTGCATTTATGACGCTGATTTTCTACGCGCCGTCTATATCGGGCAACGTGTTTTTCATTTGGTCGTACTTTTTCAGCGGCGACCGCGAAGGGCTTGTAAACGGTACGCTGATTGCCATGGGAATTTTGGACGACCCGATTAACTGGTTTCGTGATACGCGATTTATTTTGCCGATTTTGCTTGTTGTGCAACTTTGGATGTCGCTTGGCGTCGGGTTTTTGGCGTTTATTGCGGGATTGCAAACCGTTGACCGCGCGTTGTACGAAGCCGGAGCCGTTGACGGCATACGAAATCGTTGGCAGGAGCTTTGGTATATCACCTTGCCGAGTATGAGGCCGCAGTTACTTTTTGCCGCAGTTATGCAAATCACGACATCATTTGCTATTGCCGACATCGTAACGCAGCTTGCGGGTATGCCGACGGTAAACTACGCCGGCGATACAATCGTTACGCACTTGATGGACATCGGGTGGATTCGTTTTGAAATGGGTGCGGCTTCCGCTGTCGCAACAATTTTGTTCCTTATAATGGTCGGCACAAATAAAGGCGTACAACGAATGTTGCGGAAGGTGGGAACATAATGACTGCTGAAATGGACGTGCGCGGCGCAGCCCCTGTTAAAAAGAAAGAGAAAAAACTCGCCAAACGCACAAAAAAATTAAACCGTTCTATGGGCGGCACGATTTTTCTTTTCATGTTCATATCGATTTTTGCGGTTTTTACAAGTCTGCCGCTCGTGCTTACAATAAGCAATGCGTTCAAGCCGCTTGATGAATTATTTTTGTTTCCGCCGCGTTTTTTTGTTCGCAACCCGACTTTGAGCAATTTTTCCGATTTGTTTATCATCATGCAGGAAAGTTGGGTACCGTTTTCACGCTACTTGTTGAATTCAATCATAATTACGGGTCTGGGAACTTTCGGACATTTGGTTTGCGCGTCGATGGCGGCGTATCCGCTTGCGAAAAATAAGTTTCCCGCCAGGGGAATGCTGTTTTCCATTGTTGTTCTCGCATTGATGTTTTCGCCGGCCGTTACAGGGCTTCCGAACTTTTTAATAATCTCCGCACTCGGAATCAACAACACCTACTGGGCGGTTATTTTGCCCGCATTTGCGTTTCCGCTCGGGCTGTATCTTATGAAGCAATTTATGGAGCAGGTGCCGGATTCGCTGATTGAATCGGCGCGGCTTGACGGTGCAAGTGAATTTTATATTTGGCGTAAAATTGTTATGCCGAACGTAAAACCCGCATGGCTTACGTTGATTATTCTGCAATTTCAAGGGCTTTGGGTTACAACCGGCGGCGTGTTTTTGCGAAGCGAAGAATTAAAGCCACTCACTTTCGCGATGAATCAAATTGCCTTGGGCGGCGTGGCTCGCGCCGGCGCGAATGCGGCCGTCATGCTTATTACGGCGGCAGTGCCGATTACATTTTTTATTTTTGCACAAAGCAGAATCATCGAAACAATGGCAACTTCCGGCATGAAGGAATAGCGCACCAAGCGCGCAATGAACACCGGGGACACATGCGAGTTGCCGCACATTCCTGCCGGTACGATTTCCGAAATAGGGAGGTTGCATATGTTTAAAAAATTTATCGCCCTTGTCGTGGTGATTTTGATAATCGCGGTGAGTCCCCTTGCCGTGCTTGCAGACACGCCGTTTCAAGGGTATACGTATAATTTTTGGGGAACGCTTGTGCCTTCGCCGGCGGCATATGTGCCGGTGCGTTCGTTCGGGTTGCACAATATTTGCCCGGAGATTGGCGATATGTCCGACCCGACGGATTTGCACGCAGATTCGGAAGGGCAAATTTACATCGTCGATTGGGGCAACAACAGGGTCGTCGTTATCGACACGGAACTGAATTTAATTCGCGTGATTGACGGATATTATCGTGACGGCGCGTGGGTTGAAAACGCATTTAATCGCCCGCACGGGGTTTTTGTTACGGATGATGCGGAAATTTTTATTGCGGATGAGCTGAATCGCCGCGTTGTCGTGCTTCAAGTTATCGACGACGAGGTGCATTTTTTGCGCGAAATTTTATCGCCGAACGTCGAAGGGCTTGAAGATGATTTTGTTTTCGCTCCGTTGCATGTGCTTGTAGACCGCGGCGGGCGAGTTTTTGTAATTGTTCGGCATGTTTTTGAAGGCATTATGTCGTTTAACGCGGCGGGCGAGTTTATCGGATATTTCGGCACAATTGAGGTGTCGTTCAGTTGGGTTGACATGGCTTGGCGCATGTTTTTTATGACGGAAGAGCAAATTCGTCGCGACCATGCCATTATTCCGCGCGAATTTCGCAGTATGGACATCGACCGATACGGTTTTATTTTTACAACTCACATCGAAAACTGGCATTTGAATAATCAGGTTATGCGGCTTAATCCTCGCGGCGAGGATGTGTTGCGAAATTTTAATCCGAACGTCGTGATAAACGGCGACCAAGGTTGGCGCGAAACCGGGCCGATGTCGGGACCGTCGGTTTTTATCGACGTTATCGCGCGTTCTCACGGAAAATATTCCGCCCTTTGTTCGACTCGCGGGCGTATTTATACTTACGATTCCGAGGGTAATTTGCTTTATGTTTTCGGCGGAATGGGCAGTCTTGAGGGCATGACACGAATGCCGCGCGCTATTGAAACTATCGGCGACGATATTTTTATTTTAGACGCTCACGGGCGCGGACGAATAATTCATTACGCCCCGTCGGAATACGGGCGGCTTATTAACCGCGCAATCGCCATGCGTTACGACGGTCACGAACGGTACGCCGTGGAATATTGGCGGCAACTTGTTAAACTCGACGAAAATTTCGCGCTTGCATGGTCCGGGATAGGGCGTTCGCTGTTGGCGGCGGGCGATAATGTCGGTGCGATGGAATATCTGCGGCACGGCATGGATGTTCGTTATTTTTCAACCGCGTTCCGCCGAAATCGCTTGGAAGTTATGCAGGGTACGCTCCCGAATATTTTCACGGTCGGAGTAGTTTTTGCGGCTCTGTTTGCGGGATATAAAGTTGTTCGCAGAATAAAATCGGGCAAGGAGGATGACGCATGAAAAATGCACTCGGTCAAAGCGCGGGGCGGATTGCGGATTTTTTTCGGCATTACAGGCTTCCGTTGTATATAATGGTGCGTCCTTTTGACGGATTTTACGCGATGAAATATTTAAAAGAAGGTACGCTTAAAATTTCATTTTTGAATGTGATTCTTTTGTTGATTTCTTATGCGATAAACGACCAGTATGCGTCGCTTATTGTGAATCCTCAAAATCCGCTTACGCTCAACAGCCTTTGGCATTGGGTGATGATTGTTACTGCGCTGATTTTATTTTGCGTGAGCAATTGGTCGGTTACATCTTTGATGGACGGCGAAGGCAAGCTCAAGGATATCTTTATGTCGGTGACATACGCAATGACTCCGCTCATTTTAACGATTGTTCCCGCCACGATTTTAAGCAATTTTCTCTCGCAGGAAGAAGCCGGATTTTATTTTATGCTGATGTCTGTGGGCGTTGCGTATTTTATTTTTCTGGTATTTTGCGGGCTTGTTGTTGTGCATAATTACGGCGCGGGAAAGGCGATTTTTTCGATTGTTCTCACGTTTTTTGCGTTGTTGGCAATCGTTTTTTTAATCACATTGCTTCTTTCGCTTTGGCAACAGCTTTATGTTTTCGTTTACAGCATTTACACGGAATTGATGTTCCGATGACCCGGGAGGTTTTTTATGAATGCATCTGCGAAACGAGCGTGGCGTAATCGTTTAATTTTTGTCGGCGTCATCGCGGCGGCGATTATAGGGTATGTAATTTACATCAACAGCTTTAACATATACGATTTCGAGCGTTTGACCGTTGTGCAAAATTTCGGCGAAGCGCGTACGTTTTCGCCCTTGGGTTCTGCGCTCGACGGGCGTGTTCGTGCTGCGCAAACGGATTATCTCGCGCTGTACATAAGCGAGGCGGACACTTCAATTGCCGTCGTTGACTTGCGCAACGGGCATGTGTGGTATTCCACGCCTCCCGATGCCGCCGCCGATACTCGCGCAAATCCTTTTTGGCACAACATAATGCGTTCGCATGTCGGGTTTGATTTTTTCAACGAAGCACGTCGCGAACAAGCTCGTTGGCTTTTTCCCGATTCGATTTACCATGAACAGTTCGAAATTTTTTCAATTTTTCACGAAAACGAAGCGCGCGGTGTGCGCATTGAATACGTTATCGGAAATTTGGACATCGGCATCGACTTTTTGCCGTTCTTCATAGAGGAAGAATTTTTTTACGAACGAATTATGCATCACCCCGACATCGTTGAATCGCGCGCGGATACTCGCACGTTAATTCAGTTTTGGTTTCCGTCGCAGGATGAGCCGGGTTTTATGCAAATGACGGAAGGGGTTCGCGCTCCGATTCACACAGAAAACATGCTTCGTATTTTTGAAACCGTCGGATGGACGGCGGAGGACACGGTGAGGCAAAATGCTCTTTCCGGCGTTGAAACGGAAATCGACCTCGATTATTTCCTGCTGACAATTGAGTTTGTGTTGGACGAAAACAGGTTAATCGCAAACTTGCCGATGTCGCAGTTTACGACGAGTTCTGTTGCGCATCCGTCCGTGATTGATTTTATGCAATTTTTCGGCGCGGGCGGAACGGACGCGGAAGGATTTATGCTTGTGCCGAGCGGTTCCGGCGGAATTATCATGTTCAATAACGGCAAAGAACGCGAAGAACCGTTCCGAAGCGCGGTTTACGGGCTTAATCCGCTTGTAAATATTGTTCGTCCGCAAGTTACGCAGCCTGTTCGACTGCCGATTTTCGGTATGCAAAATGACGGCGCGGCGTTTCTCGCGCAAGTGTACAGCGGCGCGGGGCTTGCGGTTGTAAATGCCGGGGTTTCCGGCGGAACAACCGATTTTAATACCGCGTGGTTTCGGTTTGTTTTGCGCGCGAGTACGGAAATTACCATGGCCGGCGCGGGTACGGATATGGCGGTTATTCAAGAGGCGGCGTACACCGGCGACATCACCGTTATTTACCATTTTATTGCCGGCGAAAATCCCGGGGTAGGGGAGATGGCGCAGGTTTATCAAGACTTTCTCGTTGAGCGCGGAGTTTTAACGCCGCTCGACGGACCGGGCAATCGTTCGTTTTATATGGACGTTGTCGGCGCGATAGATGCGCGGCGGCATATTGTCGGTACGCCGTACACAACAACGGAAGTTATGACAACCCTCGAAGATGCGGAGCGTTTCGTCAGTCTGTTAAACGAAGGCGGAGTTGATACAATTCAAATGCAGCTTCACGGTTGGCTTAATCGCGGAATAAACCACGACGTTGCTAAAAATGTGCGACGTGTGCGGGGAGTCGGCTCGCGGCAGGAAATGCTCGACCTCAACGAACGCCTGCAAGAATCCGGCGGCGGACTGCATCCGGCAGTAAATTTCCAACTCACGAACTGGCATTCGCGAAATTTCCGCCCGACATTTGAATCGGCGCGGCATTTAGCCGGCTACGACGGCTCGACGGCGCGACACGCATCGCGCGATTCGATTACGATGTGGTTTTCGCCTCATATAAACGACTGGTATTACCTTGTTCATCCGGGCGCGCTGCCGTTCCATATCGACAGATTTCTGCCGGCGTACGAGAATCGCACCGGCATGGACGGACTCGCGCTTACGGACATGGGCGATATTTTGACCGAAAGCCTCTTTCGCAGAAACGCCGTTGACCGCGAAAGTGCGCGGCTGATTGTTGTGTCGCAACTGGGGCGCATGAGCGAGGAAATTCCGAACTTGGTTATTTCCGGCGGAAACGATTATACATTCCCCTATGCTTCGCATTTGGTGGGCGTTCCGACGCAAGCTGATTTGCAATATATCATCGACTACGAAGTGCCGTTTTTCCCGATGGTTGTACACGGATTCATTGAATTTGCCGGCGTTCCCGCTAACATGCGCGAACATTATTCCCCGCAGCTTGTTTTATTGAACAGCATGGCGACCGGCGCGTCGCCGCGATATATGTTTACGCAAGCACCGACGCGCGTTACGCAATTCACCCCCCACGAACGCCTGTATTCCACGCATTATCTCAACTGGATGCAAGCCGCGATTGAGCATTATCATATTTTCAACGAAGTTTACGCGCCGCTTCGCGCAGAACGCATCGTTAATTTTGAAATTCTTGCCGGCAGGTATATGTATATCGGCGGGCAACAAGTTACCGTTACGGAATTTTCCGACGGTACGCGCATTTACGTGAATAATACGGCGGCGGACTTTAACGCGGGCGGAGTTGTTATTCCGGCGGAATGGTTTGTTGTGCAGGGAGGTACGCGCTGATGGAAAAAACTTTGGGGCAACGGCGCAAGGGGCTTTCACTTCGCGGACGAGAGGTTCTTTCGGGATTTTTATTTATCTCGCCGTGGATAATCGGGATTCTTGTGTTTTTCGCGCTTAATTTGGGGCAGTCGATTATTTTCAGCTTTAACAATATCATCATCGACCAGGAGCACGGCGGTTTTGATTTGCAATGGGCGGGACTTTCGCATTATCATCATATTTTTTTCGTTGACGGCTCGTTTAACCGCGAACTTGTTGAATCAATCGGGCAAATGCTTATAAATGTGCCGCTGATTATTTTTTTCAGCCTGTTTATGGCGATTTTGCTCAATCGTGCGTTTTTGGGGCGCGGACTTGTTCGGGCGATTTTTTTCCTGCCGGTTATTATGGCGACGTCCGCAATCGAGGGCAGTTTGGAACTCATCGTGTCCCTTATGATGGGCGGCGTTACGAGTGTTCCTCCCGAAATTATGCGGGCGGAGCAGGGTTTTGATGCAACTTCGATTGCTTTTATGTTGAGCGAATTCGGGATGCCTATGGTGATTATCGAATATATCATCCAAGCAATCGCGATGCTTCACGATATAATTCGTGCAAGCGGTGTGCAGATTTTAATTTTCCTCGCCGCGCTTCAGGCGATTCCGCCGTCGATGTATGAAGTTGCGCAAATCGAGGGCGCGACAGGCTACGAAGCCTTTTGGAAAATTACGATTCCCATGGTCAGCCCGCTTATTTTGACGAACGTCGTTTACACCATCGTTGACACTTTTGCGCGAAGCGAGGTTATTACATCTGCGCGTGAAATGATGTTCACCACGGTTTCTTTAGCGGACGGAACGCGCGTTATGGCCTTTGGGCAAAGTTCGGCGATGGCACTTGTAAGTTCGCTTGCCGCATGTGCTGTTTTGCTGATTGTCGGTTGGGCGATTTCGAAATACGTATTTTATTACAACTAAGGTCGGTTGCGCGGAATCGCGCTGCTCGCCTGTGCATCCCGGGAGGTGCGGAATGACAGCTTTAAAGGCATGGATGAACTCGCCGTCTTTTGACAATACCGTGCAAAAATGGACGGGAAAGGTGCGCGATTTTATAATCGGCATTTGTACGGCGATTATTATAATCGGCGTTTGTTACGTCATTTTAAGCCCGGTAATCGGTATCGTTTCAACCGCGTTTATGACGGCGGAGGACATGATGAACCCTCTTGTTTTCCTTATTCCGCAAAACTTAACTTTGAGCAACCTCAATTACGCAGTCACTCACATGCAATATTTTCGCGGCCCGGGGTTAAGCGATTTAATCATCCCCGTTGTCGGCTTTAACGTAACTCAAGCATTTTTTTCCCTTGTTGAGGGTACATTTATTTACGATGCCGCGAATTTTATTTCGTCGATTTTATCCGGCGCGTTATTGCAGACTCTTTTGTTCTCGTTTTTTCTTTCGATTGTCAACGTAATTATTTGCTCGATGGTCGGATACGGTTTTGCGCGGTTTAAATTTCCGGGGTCGAACGTACTTTTTGCGATTGTTATTCTCACGATTGTTGTTCCCGTTCACAGTTACATGGTGCCGATGTTTTTGAATTTCAGATATTTTTTGGGCTTCGATTGGAACTTGCTCAATACTTGGTGGCCGTTGACTTTGCTTTCGATAACCGGCGTCGGGATTCGCAGCGGATTGTACATTTATATTTTCCGCCAGTTTTTCCGCGGGCTTCCCAAGGAAATTGAAGAAGCCGCTTTTATCGACGGCGCAGGCCCGCTGTACACCTACACAAAAGTTATGATGCCGAACTCCGTTCCCGCCATTGTCACTGTACTTCTTTTCTCCTTCGTTTGGCATTACAACGACACGTTTTTCACGTCCCTTTTTATGAACGACGCAAATTTTCTTTCTGTGCGCCTGATGGCTTTGGGCGGAACTTTCTCCGTTGTTGAAGTGGTTTTCAGCCAACATCTCATTCAGATGGTTGTTTTCGGAGGAGTTTTGCTTGTTATTGCCCCCATTTTGATAATCTACCTGTTCTTGCAGCGTTACTTCGTTGAAGGTTTGGAACGCAGCGGAATCGTAGGTTAAGTATAAAACCCCAAGGAGGAGAAAAAATGAAGAAATTTCTCGGAATCGCCATACTTTTCGCACTTGCTTTTGCGTTTGTCGGCTGCAACAACGAGCCGACACAGCCGGATAACATCACCGGCGAGCTTTACAACATCCCCCCCGAAACAGATGAAACCGCCCCTCTCACCGGCAGGATTCACGAACCTCGCGATTTCGGCGGGCGTACTCTTCGTGTAGGCGCGTGGTTTGCCGAGCCGATTGTTGAGTTCGGATGGGGCGACGAACCCGACCGCGCAACCGCCACGAATTATCCCATCGACCGCATGATTTGGGACAACGCGCGTCGCGTCGAACAGCTTTTTAACGTAAATTTCGAATACGTTGTTGTCGGCTACGACGATTTTCAGCCGAATCTTGTGTCAAGCGTAGCCGCCGGGCATCCCTTTGCCGACATCGTGCTTTTCAGCGGATGGATGCAAATGGAATCCATGGGCAGCGTTATTCAGCCTTGGGACAGCGCGAACCTGCCCAACTCCGATATTCTCGGTGCGCAAATTTTCGGCGGCCCGACAACGGAAATCGGCGATAATATTTGGGCTGTTGACATACACGGTCCGGATACACACGCCTTCGGACTCGGCGTAAACCTCGACATTATCAACGCTGACGGCTTGCCGAACCCCGTTGATTTGTTCGAGCGCGGCGAATGGACATGGGAAGCGATGCTTGACATTATGCGGCGCGGAACTCGCGACACCACCGGCGACACGATTATCGACCAGTTCGGAATCGGCGGACAACCCGGCGAAATTGTTCAGCATCTTATCGGCGCGAACGACGGCGTTTTGGTTGACGACGACTTAAACTACGGTTTTGACCATCCCAATACCATTCGCGCACTCGAATTTGCTCAACAAATTTTCGGCGAGCGTCTGTGGTATGTATCCGGCGACGGCTTCTACTCCGGCAACTGGAACAGGAATTTCTACGCGCCGTATCAAAGCGGAAACGCCGTATTGTTCCCGATGGTTACGTGGGCAATCGACAACCAACCGCCCGCTTTCAACTACGCTCTCGTTCCGTTTCCCGCCGGCCCCGACAACACGAGCGGAAACACGTGGCTTCGCGGCATTGAGCAGGCAATTTGCGTTCCGGTAGGCACGTCGTGGGATGTTGCCGATATTCTGATTATCCTCGAAGAAATTTTCGCGTGGCCCGGCGACGAACCCGAGCTTCTTTTTGAAGCCGGCGGAATCGACTGGATGCGCGACACTTTCCCCACGGAAGCAGACGTACAACGCGCTATTTATGCGGGCATGACCGCCGCTCACGACATCGGGCGCAGCGTTCCCCGCTATTACTGGGTTTTGGGCGATTTCGCAACCGCGTTTTGGGACCAGGAAATGGACGTACTTCAAGCAATTGAGTATCATCGCGGCCCGAGGCAGGAGATGTTGGATACGCGATTCAGATAAGCGCGATAATTCCGATAAAAACCTTGGGGGAAACTTTTTTCAAAAGTTTCCCCCAAACCCCCTTCAAAATTTAAAAGAAACCGCGCGATGCGCGGTTTCTTTTTTTCGGGAGAGCGCGGAACGAATCCCCGCCTCATCAAAAAATCGCGCGACAGCGCGATTTTTAGTCGTTTTTGCCCCGCTTTTTTCAAAAAGCGGGTAGGGGGTGCGGGGGCGAAGCCCCGTAAGTCGCCCGGTACTTTCCGGCTTCGAGGGAATGTGTCGCAGCTGACACATATCCCCGGCATTCATTGCGCGCTTGGCGCGCTAGTCGTACACGGCCTGTAAGAAGTCGTAAGGATTCATGGGTACGTCGTCGCGGGTGATGTGCAAATGAACGTGCGTTCCGTTGAGACTGGATGAAATTGCAGGTTGACCTATGCCGCCGATTACTTGCCCGGCACGAACAACATCGCCTTCACGTACCAAAACATTTTCCATGAGTTGCCCCAAAGTTGTGAGCCAACCGTTGCCGTGGTCGATAGTTACATAGTTTCCGCGCCAGAAATCTGTACCGATTCCGACAATCCGTCCGTCCGCGCCGGCGCGAACAGGGTCGCCTTCAAATGCGGCGATTCGAATGTTGTCGTTCGTGCTGAACCTGTCCATGGTCGGGTCGAAAATCAGCGATGTTACGCTGAACGGCATAATCACTTCGCCGTAAACCGGCCACACAAAACGATTTTCCTCGGTGAAGGGCTCAAAAGTTTCAACTCTCGGGGGCGGCGGAGCAGGGGCGGGGGGCGGTTCGGGTTCGGGCGGCGGCTCGGGAGGAGCAGGCGGGGGCGGGGCAGGGGTTTGACGCGGGCGAAACCACGCCTCTTCCTCGGCTTGGGTCAAATACGTGTCAACTTGGTCTGCGCCGACATAAGCGGTGGGTTCTTGGTCATAGGGGTCAGGGCCGCCGCCCGTGCTGAACAGCGTGACGACAACCGCCAAAACCGCTATAACCCCCAAACATGAATACAGTGCGATGAAAAATCCCTTTTTCCGAAATATGCTGTCGGGTTCGGAAACATTTTTCATTCGCTCACCTCCTAAAAAAATTTGTATTGCGATACATGGATTCTTGACTTGTTTGAAAAAAATTAAACCTTGTGCTAAATTTATAGGGCGAAAATTTACGAGGGGAGCGCGAGTAATGAAAATAAAAATTTTAGCGGACAGTGTTTGCGATTTGCCCGAGAATTTAATCGCAAAACACGATGTTCGTATTATTCCGTTAAGTATTTCGGCAGGATACGAGGTATTTCAAGACGGAATAAATATTTCGCAAAAAGAAATTTTCGAGTTCGTTGAAAGCGGAAAAGGCATGTGTCGAACATCGGCGGTTAATGTTGCGGAATACACGGATATCTACAATGAAGAGCGTCCGAAATGCGACGCAATTTTGCACTTTACAATCAGTTCCGAGATGTCTGCGTGTTATCAAAATGCGCGTCTTGCGGCAGAAGAATTTGAAAACATTCACGTTGTTGATACGCGAAATTTATCGTCGGCAGTGGGGCATTTGGTGCTTGATGCGGCCGAAATGATTACACAAGGCATGGCCGCACCGGAAATTTACGAAGAAATTTTGCGGCGCATACCGCTTTTGGACGCCGGTTTCGTTATCGACACATTAAAATATTTGCACAAAGGCGGGCGTTGCACGGCAATACAAGCATTAGCCTCAAGCATGTTAAAAATAAAGCCGTGCATAGCCGTACAGGACGGCAAAATGTTGCCCACGAAAAAATACCGCGGCAAGACGGACAGCGTTTTGCAAAGCTACATCAAGGATAAGCTGTCAACCGACTCGGATAGTATCGACACGCGCCGCATCGTTGTGGTACACACAATGGACGACAACAATCGCGCTCTTGTTGATGCGGCAAAGGCGCAAATCGCGGAAATTCTGCCCTTCGACGAAGTAATTGAAGCAACCGCCGGCGGTACAATTTCCTGCCACTGCGGCCCGAATACTCTCGGCATTATGTTCTTTCGAAAGTAGAGCGTATGCGAACAGACAATTTTTCACTCTCCCGTGCCATCAAAAAACCGCGATATACGCGGTTTTTTTTGTGGGCTGTCGGATATATAGTGAATCAAATCAGGAAGCGTCCCGTCGGCTATGCAAATCAAATTGATTCACTACACCTGTTGACAAACACAAAACCCCTGACTACAATATATTCAACGGATATATCTGAGGAGGAAAATTATGCTTGACTACATTATAATGGGAATGGTTCTTGAAAAAGAGCTTACGGGGTACGACATCAAGAAAAAGGTGGAAAACAGCGTTGGTACTTTCTACAAAGCTAATTACGGAAGGTTATATCCTGCGTTAAACAAACTCACCGAAAAAGGCTGCTTGATTATGAACGAGCAAATGCAGGGAAAGAGGATTAAGAAATACTACAAAACAACCGAACTTGGCAAAGAAGCATTCTTGGAGTGGCTTTCAGCCCCCGTTGATATGAATATGAGCGGAGAAGCTCAACTGGCTCAAATATTCTTTTTCGGAGAGCTGCCAAAAGAAGTACGGGATAAACGATTGCAGGAATATGCTTTTTTCATTGAGCAAGGGCTTAATCCGCTGCAAAACATTGCAAAAATGCTTCCCAACGACAATTCGGACGAAAAAGACTATTTCGGAATAGCTGCTTTATATTACGGGATTCAAGCTATGCACAATACGCTCCGCTGGCTTAATCATATTCGGGAACAAAAACCATTTTCACAATTCTTGCGAAAGCATGACGAATAGGAAAGAAATATATTGACGCAAAATCGCCTCAAAATCCGTGCATTATCGTAAGTGGTAACACGCCTTGGAAAAATTTTACTGCTGTTTGTTACACGGTTTTTTCGATACTATAGCCGCATATCTCGCATTCGGCGAACAGTGGCAACTTATATTCAGCGGTAAAATTATAAATTGGGGCGTTGTTCTTGGCGACGTTGTAACGGTTGTGGTTTCTTTATTGGTGTGGCAAATCGGTAAACAAAAAACAAAAGCGAGCGAAAACATACCGCAAAGGGAAAATTCCCCTTTGCGGTATGTTTTCGCTCGCTTTGTGATTATCATACTACCTTAACAACTGCAACACCATGTATACAACCGCGCGACGGTGCTTGGGGCAAAGTTCCGGCTTCGGACGTCCGAATTTTTAATGCTCAAAAACAAGAAACCAAGCCACGACAGGCAGAATCGCTCCGGAGGGCCGTATCCGGGTTTCTGTTTGTCGTTGTTTTTTTGTGGAAATATTTTGCCGCCTATGAAATTTGTACAAGCCCTAACATAATTGCAATGGTCATATAAATTATAGTGAATACCATCACTACAATCATTGCATAAAGCAACCAAACAGCAAATACAGACAAAAGAACTACATCTGCATCCAAAATCTGTTTTTTGTGGTCTTTTAAAAATTTTATTATGAATCCTATTATCGTGAAGCACATTGTGTACCCGTAAATAGCACCAAGAACTGAATTGTGCGTCTCTAAATTAAAAATAATTGCGATTGCTATAAAAACAGCTAACTGCCCAAAAAAAATTAAGGGAAACAATACTCTTTTCTTTTTTAACATATTTTTCACAACTTACCGCCTCCCTGTATTCCATTGGCGGACAAATTCGCTACCATTAAAATTAACACCTGCGCCGCCCCCGACAAAGAAATACAATTCCTTTCCAATGCCTATTACAAAATCCAAATCTCGTCCCTCAGCGTTAAACCCAAAAGAAGCAGGACCGGCATACATGTACGCACCCACGGTATTCACAAGGTCGGTTTTCATGTCCACAGTAAAGCCACCTATTGAGCCACCGCCTTGCAAACCCAGTTGATTTGCGAATACATCTGCACTAAGCTCGAAAGTTGCACCGGTAAACATTTCATGTTGCCCTGTACCCCAATTTATTGAATGTACTTGGCGGACGGGAACAGCTAATGCTTCCCCGGAAATTTTACCTGCATTGAAAGCTCTCCCATACCCGGCACCGTATGCGATATCTACCGTAGTGCTGTTACGCGCAGCACGTCCGGCTCTGAGAACAAATACTACGCTACTGCTGCCGTCTCTCCCTAACATGGATGAGTTAGGGATGTTAAGGCTCGCACCCAACACCATTCCGCCGCCGCTACTGCCGGGCATCTGTGCCGCTCGAGCAGATGCAACCGCTTGTATTCTTGCTTCCGAAAGCGAGGCGGCTGTGCGCTGACAACCGTTTGTC